>JAESRJ010000074.1 GCA_016764715.1 Kordiimonadaceae bacterium
GGTGATACCAAGAATTAACGCAATGTTGGCAATGTTGGAGCCAAGTGCATTACCGATCGCCAGTTCCGGGGTTTCTTCCAATGCTGAGATCACGGATACCATGATTTCAGGCGCAGAGGTGCCGAAGGCAACAACTGTTAGTCCGATGATAAGCTTCGAAATGCCAGCCCGCTGGGCCAAGGAAACGGCACCCCGAACCAAAAAGTCACCGGCAAATACTAACAAAACCAGTCCGGCGACAACTTGAACATATGCCATACGGTATTCTTGTCCTTAAATCACTCAGGCACCTTCCGTGTGCCTATTTAGCTTTATATAGGGTCTCGAAAGCACAATTGAAAGTCAGTATCCATGATTTCGGTCCAACTTGTTTTCCGGTTCGCCCCCTTTGTCCATCGTCTTGATATTCCTGACAATGTAAGCCGCGCCTGTATCGGTGCGTGTTATGGCTGCGACGTGGGGGGTGAGTATCACTTTTTCGTGGTGCCATAGTGGGTCACCTTCGGGTAGCGGTTCTTTGGGCACTACATCGAGCGTGGCACCAGATAAATGATCGCTGTCCAAGTGCGTGATTAGGGCCTGAATATCAATCAAGCTGCCGCGCCCAGCGTTGATAACGCCCGCGCCCTTTGGTAAAAGTGCGAGACGTTCATGGTTCAGCAATTTGTTGGTTTCATCCGTATCTGGAAGCAAGCRAACAAGGATATCAGTGCGGYYAAGAAAGGCGTTTATCGCGTCAGGCCCYGTGAAGTGTTGGACAGCCTCTTCGGCGGCTTTTGGCCTGCGAGACCAAGCTGCAATTTCGTAACCTATGGGGCTTAGATATTCCGCCGCCTTCTTCCCTAATGCACCGTAGCCCATAATACCTACGCGGACTTTGCTAGCGGATTTAGACATTACCCTTCGCCACTGAGTGTTTCGCTGCTGTGAAGCTATTTGTAGCATCTGCCGGTGATGCATCAGCACATTCATCAAAATATACTCAGCCATACCGTCTTTTAGGCCGTCATCTCCCATGCGGATGATAGGTATATCAGGTAGATCTGGGTCTGATAGAAGATGGTCGACGCCAGCGCCAAGTGAAAATACGGCCTTTAGGTTGGTGTACTTCTTCAGGAGGCCGGGTTCTGGCTCCCAAACAACGGCGTAAGCAGGGCCGTCGCTCGGCTCACCCCAATCAGGATACATGCGAAAATCAAGCGACGGGTCTTCCGCGAGTAGGGCATTGCGCCAGGGTTGGTGTGGAAAATCCTTTAGATAGAAAAGTATGCGTGTCATTTAACCGGTACTGCCAATGTGTCTTGGTGCCCAACAATCTGTTCCCGCAGATTAAAACTGATGTCGGCACGATTTTTAAAGCCTGCGTCGGTAGCCGCTTTTTCAATTTGTTCTGTGGTTAAATCTGGGCTGGTAGCGAAACTTTTCAAGCTTGCGTGGAAACCCACGGTGAAAACATCGAAGTCAGACCCTAAGTTGTTAGTGAAAATCACGTTCGTTAGCTGCCCTGTTAAAGATAGGTATCCGTTTTCGATATGGCGTTGATGCAGGAGCGCCCGGTGTTTGCCAGCCGCTGCTTTGAACATTTCAACATGGTAGAGCCCGGCATTCTCATTTTGGCGCTGAATACTTGCCCAAGAAGTTTCGGAGGATGCCGTGAAAGATAGGTGAAAGTCGACTAAGTCATTGAGCGCGTTCTCATAGTTTTTGGACATTTCAGCACAAGCGATATCTGTTTTGCAGCCCAGGTTATGTTTAAGGATCAGCATCAAATCCCAATGATTGCCATTGCTGTGCCGCATGATGACAGGTTTATCGCTGCCGTATGCTGACCATTTTGTATGTTTTACAAGCTCGATGAGAGCCGGGAAGTTACCTGGAGCAGCGCGGTATTGGCTGATCAAATACTCGTCGGCCGAAACGGCTGCTGTCCCTAGAAATACGCTCAATAGTATAATGATGGTTTTCTGCAYTTTTGTGCTCCCCGTCGTTGCCCTGCTGTTCTCGATGGTATTCAAGTTGTRATTGAAACCAYCTCGAACGCTGCCCTAGTATGCGTTTACTTGTCTACACACGCTGGGTACTAATTTTATTACCAGTAACTGTTCTGTGCGCCTAAGGGTTTTGACCTCAGGGCTGGTATCTTATGACCGAAGGGCGCAGTGATGGACCGGCGTTTTCTTGTGCCAAGCGATATTGTGCGCGCTTTGGTTTGTGACTGACAGCAGGAACGGCAAAGCCCGCCCTGCGTTAGCGTAGTGTTTCGTTAACCAGTTTTTGTCACACTCCAAGCGGGTAGTCGAGAAATGCTAAAGGAATAAGCCAAGGCTGCCATATGAAAACAAGCATCTCTGTACAGCTAAGGTTACGACCGTTGGGCCTAATTGCGTTGCTTTGCAGTGGCTCAGCTGCGCACGCTGTCCAAGACGTAGCCGATGCGGGTAAGCCTGTGACTGCGGCGTGGGTTAGTACTGTTGAGACGGAGGGAGCWCCAGAGAAATCATATGTGACCCCTTTCGGGGCGGCATGGCAGGCGATACTCGAGACGTCAGGCATATCTGTCATTGAAACTAGGGTGACGCAAGGTAGGCGCCGTCGGATGTTCCTTGACGGTTTACTGGTACTGGATTGCTGTTTCAATCCGGCATGGCGTAACAGACCTGCCGAGACCAAAGTTCAGTTGTTTACCGATAGTTTTTTCGAGACCCGTGAGCGCTATGTCTTTAAAAAAGGGCAAGTTGTTCCCATAAAATCGCCTAAAGACCTTAAGGGCTTAGTTGTGGTGGCCGTTCGGGGCTACACGTATACGCACGAAAAATATTTTGGTGAAACCATTCTAGTGCAAAGCACGGCAGATGTTTTAAGACTAATTGAGGCCGGGCGAGGGCATGTAAGTATCATCAGTGAAGTTGATTTTAAAGCGCGTATGATGCGCACGCAGCGTGAGCTGGAGCTTGGGGCTTTAAGTGGCAGGGTTGCGATCCACGCGCGAGTTCACCAAGACCATGCAGGCCTGCTGCCAAAGCTGAATGCAGCGATTGCCACACTGAAAAAAGAAGGTCAGCTGAAAAAGACAATTCTAAACTGGCGACCCAAATAACATGACGCTATGAACTGCTCCCACACAATAMGGTGCGCGAGAGCAGWRNNGTTRTTATGGTTGGCAGCTTTACCTGGTGGGTCGAGCGTGCGCCGCGCCGTGGAAAATCGCATTGAAGAAAATCTGGTTGAGGCCATCCAAGTACGCCCGCACCGTTGGGTCTTGTGTGAAACCAATGACCATGCCTCTGCCTTTTGGCTGAACCACCACAAACGGCTTAAAAGCATATTGTTTGCGGTTTTCTTCCCAGAGATACCCACTGGCGAGTAGGGCTTCAGAGCCCTCGAACCACGCTACATTTGTGCCGTTTTGCAAATTCATCGGTGCGTAAATATCGCTGCCACGAATAAGSACRTTCAGCTGRGYKGGYAGYCCKGCAGARAGCCARTGRTCAGSRTCMAGCGATACTTTRGCAAGCACGCCAGGGACACTGTCCGGGTTCTCGTTCGCGGGCTGGATTAAGCCGCGCATTTCATCTGCACTTTTCAGTAAGGTGCCAGGAATCCGGCCTTTTTTCTTTTTGGTTTCCTTACTTTCCTTGGTTTCTTTTTCGAGCGCAAGCGCTTCGCGGTCGAGCTTAAGCAGTGCTGCCTTTTCGCTGGTGAGGTAGCGCAGTGCTGTCCCCGTACCGATAAGAACACCACCTTTGTTTACCCAGTCGGCGAGGTTTTTGGCRCCTGCTTTGCCAAACGTTGCTTGGTAGCTGCCGCGAGASGATGGTAGGATTAACACTTGGTAGCGTGCTAAGTTGGCGCGCGATAGATGTCGGGCACGGATAGCGGTTACCGGATAGCCAAATTGGCGTTCAATCACRAACCGTGTATTGCCAGCMGCYAGYTGGCTSGTKGGCTCRTCCCARAYGATCGCKACTTTYGGMGGTAGAATTTCRTTGACKGCKCGGCCRCCAAAATCRCTKCCRCTATCGACCCAACTATCATTGATKCCRATAAYTTCYGCGCCTGARTKAGCAGCCATGGTCTGCAGTGTTGTTCCAAGGTTTTCCGCGTTGTCAGCAACATCAAAGATCAACGAGCCCGATGTATAGGCGCGGCCATTGTGGRYGAAGGGTTTATCAATGAGCTTAACYTGCAKGCCTTTTCTGAGCGCRGCYGTAAGCAGRCGGCCAGAAGCCATGTCGCCGCCGGGSGCGATRTAAGCAACTGTYGCSRCCGGRTTKSWWACKGTRCCCGSTAATATSCGSCCYGCWGYRACWGYKGTCATTTGTGYWGAYACGGCYTTGCCACAYACKGCCATATCGACRTTAAACATRATMGGCAGSGACCARGCAGTMACRTCATAAATRTCGTGTYCGATRTTTTTGGCMCGCCTGCGTTCYTGTTCKGCGACCCAGTCRGCGTTCATRTCTACCTGCGKATCGAGCAAKGTRTGGATCATGCGTTTGCGCGGCTGCGCYGCGTCYACAACGAAAGCGCCTGCCGAGTAATTGATGCCGCAGGCTTTGAAKTTTSCGCTKGCTTGGCTTACTTCAATGCCTTGCTCCACTAGGAGGCTTGCCAGCTTCCTGTTGGCGGCTTTATCGCGCGTTGCTGGGAAAATATAGCTACGYTTCTGCTTGTCTTTTCGGCCTTCTTCGATGGCAGAAACTTGATAGTCATAAAAATTCTTAAGCAGCTTTTCGCGGTTGTTYGCGGTTACTTCTGCYGTWGCSAGYGAMGTRATGAARTGGTGCTTCACTGTTTCGCGGTAGGCAAGTTCTTTGCCGTCATAGCGCCTGTAAACAAGGCCGCGCGAGGAGGCTTGCTCGTACGTCATGGCAACGCCGCCGTAGTAAGCTGGCCAACTAGCGCCGTAGCCAGGGTAAAAAGCATCAAAAACGTCACGGGTGAAATATTCATAACCAAATTTGTCGAACCATTTGGCGTTGTTTTTACCAAACAGTATCAGGCTATCACGCTGGTCTTGTGCAAGGTGCGGATTATAGGGAATGGCTTCAGGCGCGAAATAGTAGCTCGAGTTTCCGCCCATTTCGTGCAGGTCAACAAAAACCAGCGGGTACCATTCCTGAAGGGCTTTCACGTGACCTTGTGTTTCTGGCTGGGTTAGAACGATCCAGTCCCGGTTCATATCAAACAGATAGTGGTTTGTTCTGCCTGAAGGCCAAGGTTCGTTGTGTTCCGCTGATAAGGGGTCGCTATCAGCAACCATGCCGCGTGCTGTCTCAAAGCGGTTGATAAAACGGGCACGGCCATCGGGGTTTTGCATCGGTGCAAGGAAAGTGATGCTGTTTTCCATAATGCTAGGCACTCGCGTGTCGCCCTTTGATGCTAGCAGATGATACGCGGTTTGAATGGCTGCGTCGGTGGACGAAATTTCGTTGCCGTGTACGCCGTATGCAAGCCATGTGGACGAGGGCATGTCCGTCACCAATTTAGCTGCAGCGGTCTTGTTCGTTTTGCGTGGGTCGCTTAGGGCCTGCATACCAGCTTTGAAACTCTCCAGTGTGGTAATATTCTTTGGGCTCGATATTGCAACATAAATTAGGGTGCGACCTTCCCAACTTTCGCCGTAGGAGAAGAGTGCGATTCGGTCAGGGGCTGCTGCCGCGAGGGCCTCAAAGTACCGAACCATGTCGGCGTGGGTGGTAATTTCTTCTCCTGACCGGTGGCCGACTACGCTTTCTAACGTTGGTATGGAGGCGTCATAATCCGCGTCCGGCCAAAAGACGAATTTCTGCTGTGCTATGGCTGAATGGCTTATGAAAACTGCCAGAAACACCGCTAGGCCTTGCATTAGTGTACGCATCCCAAATCCCCTACGTTTATTTACGCTGTTCAATGGTTTCAGCTGTAACCTGAAAATAGACGAATTACACCTTGAAATGCACGTCTAAATCAAATATCTGTTCCGCTGAAAATTGGCCGCCAGAAAGGCCTGTGAGTTTCGCTTGCAATCCTATCATTCTGGAACTATGGTGCGCGCCTAATTCAAGGAGGTGCGCCGCGTGGTGGGCCTTGTTATATATTTCCGGCGGGACTGCAGATAAAACCCGGCGAGCTAGAAGGTAAATAAAATGGCTGTTCCAAAGAGTAAGATCACCGCGTCTCGCCGCGGCATGCGTCGTTCACACGATGCCCTGAAAGCAGTAAACTATCAGGAAGATACACACACTGGCGAATACAAGTTGCGTCACCATATTGACCTGAAAACAGGCATGTACCGTGGTAAGCAGATCATCGAGCCTAAAGGCGACTATTAAGCCCCTTTATCAGTCCGATCGAAATTAAAAACCGGTGTGCCTTYAGGGCGCGCCGGTTTTTCTTTGTTCAAATAAGAGTTGGCGGAACCTCTAAACCCAGCAGGCTACAGATATTATGGCTCATTACGAAATTCGAGATATAGCAACGTGCGACCTCATTGCAGTGCTGCGCTTGAATATCAAGTATGAACATTTCCTAAGCCCGTTATCGCTGAATGACTTAGAGGCTCTCTGCGCGCAGGCACAGTAYAAGCGCCTAATTGRGCTGAATAATACGGTCGTGGCGTTTTTGATCGCCTTTACCCCGCGRCAGACCTACGACAGCGTGAATTATCATTGGTTTGATGCGCACTATGATGACTATTGCTACATCGACCGCATTGCGATTGCAGAAGAAGCGCAAGGGCAAGGTCTAGGTGCTGCGTTGTATGATGATTTGGGAGTATTTGCTAAAGCTAGGGGGCTGAAGCAGTTGGCGTGCGAATATTACTGTGTACCTCTAAATACAGGGTCGGCCAAGTTCCATGCGAAATACGGATTTACCGAAGTTGGGCAACAGGACGCCCAGGGTGGCGCTAAAAGAGTGTCTCTTCAGGTCTGTTTGCTGGCGTAGTTTGCGCGTGGTCTGCTTCCACCCTCTCAAAACCAATGTTCAGTGCGAGATGGGTTTGAGGTAGTCGACACCGACAGGCGCCCCCGGTGTCGACTGTGGTGTTGGGTCTATTTTTAGGCTGCCTGTCTGGCTCTGATGTCCGTGACCAGTTCTCCGCCGACGCCCCAGTTGTCTGTYGATACTTCCTCTATCACGACAAATGTTGTGGCAGGATCTTTGCCGAGCACGTCTTTGAGCAGCGCCGTTGTTGCTTCAATCAGCTGTTGCTTTTGCTCACGAGTTACGCCTTCGTCGGTGACTTGAATGTTTACATACGGCATTGGTTTTTCTCCTCAGTTTAATGGATTTTCAAAACATTTGTTTGGGTTTTAACTTAACCGTAGGCGTGCCCGGCCGAATGCCCGCCGTCGACGCGGAGTGTAGTGCCGCTGATGAAGTCGTTGGTAGCAAGCATCGCAACTGCGTCCGCTACGTCTTCCGGTTTACCTATGCGGTTCACTAAATGTAGGCCCGCTAAACCGCTGGTATCGTCCATGCCGTGCTTGGCGTGCAGCGGTGTTTCAATGATGCCGGTGGCGATCGTCGAGACACGGATGTTATCGCCTCCAAACTCGGCGGAAAGCTGTTCGGTCAAGCTATGCAGTGCGGCCTTGCTTGCCAGTGCGGCAGACGCTGGAAAGCCTGCAATAGCGTGTTCAAGCAGTGTTGTGCCAATGTTGATAATAGCGCCGCCACCGCGTTTCTTTAGGGCCGGCACCGCCGCTTGGGCGGCAAAGTAAGCGCCTTTAAAATTGATGGCGTAGAAACGGTCAAGATCGCTTTCTTCGGTTTCGAGGAAACGCTTTGCGGCGAAGACGCCTGCGTTGTTGACGAGGATATCAAGGCCGCCAAAYKCYGTTTCTGCKRYMCSYACCARATTRGCGCCAACYGATTTRTYGGCAATGTCACCWRCGAKGTAKGTGGCGTTTKCTGGTGASCCAAGKTCCTTGTAWGCGGYTTCCAGRTCRGCMGCTGTGCGAGCGTTCATTACAACGTTGATGCCTTGGCTAAGGAAACGTTTGGTGATGGCAAAGCCGAGACCTGTGGACGCGCCTGTTACGATAGCAGTGAGGGGTTGGTTGTTGGTTGTCTGTGTCATGTGTCTGTCCTTTGTTTCAGTCGGTTGGTGTTAATGTGTCTGTTTATCTGTCCGTTGATTTGAAATGTAGGCGGAAAATTGATTTGTGATTAGATCAAAAATATGCAAATTATTATTGCGATTTATGCATAAATAAAACATTGTTTGCGCAAAAGGGAGTACTGGCATGGATCAGCTGGGCGCGATTGCGCTGTTCAATAAGGTTGTGGAAACAGGCTCATTCTCCGAAGCAGGCCGCCAATCGAATTTGGTGCCCTCTAGTGTGTCGCGGAGGATCGCGGACTTGGAAGGCTG
>JAESRJ010000254.1 GCA_016764715.1 Kordiimonadaceae bacterium
CAACCGGCGAAATTTTTAGCGGATCTGTTGCTGCACCAGGTGACATTACGTATGTTGCAGTGGTTCTGGAAGCGGGTATTCGGTATCAAATCGATTTGGAAGGCCGTGCGACCGGAGTGGGAACTTTGGTTGACCCTTTGCTTGTTGGGATTTTTACCAGCACAAATATCCGCCTTGTGGGCTCGGATGACAACAGTGGTGTGGATGAAAATAGTCGACTAATTTTTACGCCTGCAACATCCGGCACCTACCTGATCGCGGTTTCTAACGCGCCAGGCAGCGCTGCTGGTAGCTATACTCTTTTTGTTGATGCCGAAGAAACGTCCTCTCGACCCGATTCAAATTTTGTGGCGGTTGAGGACAGCGGTGACCCCTTCATCGATGCTATTACCGGCGATTTTGTGTTGTCTGACACTGCCTTTGGTTCAGCGCTCGACGGCATAGTTGAAGTGTCAGTTGCGCTTCCTGAGGCCACGGACGCCGACGGCGGCGGTGGGCAAAGTACGAATGAAGATTTAGAAGCCATTCAATTAACGCTATTGGCCAGTACTTTTCGAGCTGGATTGCAGTCAATTAGTAGCGTTGCCAACATCGTATTTTCAGAAGTTGTGGGTGCGGGCAATACGCTTGTAAATGTAAACTTGGTTAACCCGACTTCCAGAATTAGCGAAGAACTGTTGGAGATATTACGTGCGGCAGGGGACATTCGCGGCGGCAACGGAATTCCGCAGAGCCCCGGCAGTTTGGATGTTATCGGCAGCGACGGGTTTCTCAATTTTTCAGGCTTGCGCGAGCTCGGCATGGCGCTTGGCCTCAATGACATTGACCAACGAGATTTCCCCGCTCGATTTTTAGGGTCAGAATTTACGCTWTTCACGTCTGGATTAAGATCCGCCTTCTATGAAAATGTTGTAGCGGTTGATTTGTACCCTTCCTCTTTTGGCTATGCAGATATTTTGGCCTTCAGGCAGCTCTACGGTGAAAACCCAAATGCCAATGCCGGTGATGATACCTATGTGTTTGATTTATCGGAACGATATTTCGAAACTATTTTTGATTTGGGCGGCACCGATACGATTGAAATTCGGGGCAGTGGCAGGGCCGTTTCAATTGACCTTCGCGGCGATCAAGACTTGTTGGGTGGCCGCTTTATTGATGTTGGCACCACGGTTAGCTATTTTTTGGCCGACGGCACTGTCGAACTCAGGGACGACACTGTTTTTATTACGCCTGAAACAATTATCGAGAACATCATATCCTCTGACGGCAATGATACCCTAGTCGGCAACTTTGTGGCGAATAGGATCACCGGCGGCGCTGGCAGCGACGACATTTTCGGCGGCGGCGGTGCGGATCATTTGCTTGGCGGACTGGGCGACGATAGCGTTCGCGGCGGAGACGGTGATGATTTTCTTCGGGGCGGTGCGGGATCTGACCATTTAAGCGGCGGCTTAGGAAATGACC
Organism: Kordiimonadaceae bacterium; assembly: GCA_016764715.1. Taxonomy (GTDB): domain Bacteria; phylum Pseudomonadota; class Alphaproteobacteria; order Sphingomonadales; family Kordiimonadaceae; genus Kordiimonas. The sequence continues at coordinate 1,465 of JAESRJ010000254.1, forward strand.
GATTGTTCGCTGGCCCAGACGATGAGGGTGATGACGTTTTTGTCGGTGGCCAGGGCAATGACAGTATTTTAGGGGGCCGCGGAAATGATTTTCTGATCGGCGGCGGTCAAAGTGGCATCTTCGCATTCGAATTTCAGGCTGTCCGGAACCTTAATGCGGGCAACGACACCATTTTTGGCGGAGACGGGGATGATACAATTGTTGTCGCGTTTTCCGACATTGACGGAGACCAAAGACTTAGCCCGAACGAAGTAATTGATGTCAGTCTTGATGCCATTTTCGCCTTTGGTGGCGCTGGCGAAGATAGGGTCTTTGCGGCAGSSGGGAATGATACTTTAGGCGGCGGTGCTGGCGATGATACGGTTAACGGCGCCGGCGGCGACGATGTGATTTACGGCGGCAAAGGGGAAGACCTTGACGGTGATGTGAACGATGTCCTTTCTGGAGGGAGCGGCGCAGATACAATTTTTGGCGGCACTGGCGCTGATAGAGTAAACGGCGATGAAGGAGCAGACCTTCTTTTTGGCGGAGCACACGACGATATTGTAAGAGCGGGTTCAGGTGATGACGAGGTCTTCGGCGGCGCTGGAGATGATTTAATAGAGGGCGGAGATGGAGATGATACGCTGCGAGGAAACACCGGCGATGATACGATTTCCGGCGGCGGCGGCGCAGACCTTTTTGTATTTAATCGCGGCGATGGGAATGATGTAATATTGGATTTTGACATTTTGAGTGATGTTTTTAGAATTCGGAGTTCAAATTCTGGTCTGGAGAATGTAGCTGACCTGCTGGAAGCATCGCAAAGTATATTGGTTGGGGGACAGCTGTCGACGATTGTTACGCTTGGAGGTGGCGACAGCGTGACATTCATTGGCGTCACATTGGATTCCCTGCAAGCCGCGACTATCGATTTTTTGTAACCAATTTTTGTAAACAACTGATAAATAATARTAAAAATGTGGACGAGTAAACGCAGCTCAATGTCTAGGATATGGAATACCGCTGCAGCGTTGTGCGATTGTACGAGAGTTTTAGAAGCCTGTTTGGTGACTAAAAATATTAAGGCAAGACCTTGCTAAAGAAATTGATACAAAGCGAGACTAAGGTTTTAAGGGCCTTTTTCTATTATAAAACTTCCTCAAACGAGGTCGCAGAGGACCTGTATCAGGAACTTATGATTAAGCTTGTGAAATCTGAAGCCCTCGCCTCCGTTGATGACCCAAAATCATATGTTTTTAGAGCGGCCTCAAACCTTGTAAAGGATCATTACCGTCGGCGTTCAACCGAGCGGTCAATGCTTGAGGGGGTGCAACATGGCCCGCAAGAAAAACACAACAGTATCACCGCTGAACGAATTCTAGAGGGGCAACAGAAATATAATCTTGTTGAACAGGCCCTGACCGAACTTCCCGTGCAATGCGTGGCAATTTTCAGACGTGTGAAAATCGATGGGCAAAAACAAAAAGACGTCGCAATCGACCTTGGGATCAGTATTCGAACGGTCGAAACAAATTTAAGAAAAGCCCTTATACATTGTCAGAAGCGCCTTTTGGCCCACGGGCTTGACCAATGACAAAAACGACAACAACCGCTGCAATGCCCCATCATGCTATTTTTCAATCTTCGGAACCGAGCGTCGAACGTTTGTTGGAGGGTCCGGGTAAAGTAGATTTAGGCGACACGCGATTTTTCTTTTTTGTGGCTTCATTAAGGGATTTTGTGCAATTGCTCTTCATGATAGAGTGCAATTTCCGCTTTAGGTCTGTTTCAGGTGAAACTCAATATGGGTAACGTAGGAAAAAATAGCGCTCCGGACGACCGAGTGATGCGGGAAGCCTCGGATTGGCTAATTGCCTCACAAGACGGCGCGCTGGATCTCGCGGCGGAAAGAGAGTTGTCTAAGTGGCTCTCGAGCTCTGAGCAGCATATGCACGTATATAATAGGTTGGCTGAAACCTGGGATATGATGACTTTGCTGGAAATGTCGTCTGATACCGCGGCAGAACCCGCGAAAATTACTTGGTCTGAAGCTCTGGCAATGAAATGGGACGCTTTCAAGGGTAGGGCTTGGCCTAACCCTGTGCCTGTTGCGGTGCTGGCATCAGTGGCTGCAACTGTGTCGCTGGTTATGGTGGCGTTGCCACCAGTTGATGTTGTTCCCAATGCATCAAACCAAGAGTTTACGTTGCGGCTGAAAACTCAGGTAGGGCAGCAGACAGCTTCCGTTATTGCTGATGGGAGCATTCTTAACTTAAACACGGATACAGAACTCACTACTCATTTTAGCCCTGAATTACGGCGCGTTRATTTGCTAAGGGGCGAGGTCGAGTTTAATGTCACAGCCAATGTGGATCGGCCATTCGTTATAAACGTAGGGTCCTATAATGTGACGGTACTGGGAACTGTTTTTGCAGTGAAAAAAATGGGTGCCGATATTGAGGTCCTTGTAACTTCGGGAACCGTATCTGTTCAGAAAGTTTCAGAGCCGGATGACGCAGCACTTGTTTTGCAAGCAGGACAAGCGGCTAGTGCACACAATAATAGTTCATTCGCCAAAATGGATAATTATAACGCGGAGCAATCTTTGGCTTGGACCAAGGGACTGATGATTTTTGACAGCACGCCTTTGGCTGACGTAGTGCAGGAAATGAGCCGTTATGATGACCGGCATATATTAGTGCGCGGTTCACGCGTTGCATCGATCAGAGTATCCGGTGTTTTTCGGATCGACCGTATAGGGTCGGCACTGGATGCAATCATGGCGAATAATGGCTTGCGTGTGGATTATAGTGATGGAAAGCGACTGGTCTYGCATACAGATTAGTGGTTCTCCCTGACATCGTCCATTCAGTGAACCCTTAGGCTTCCATAAAATGTATACTTGTAGGCTGTTGTCAGGCGCCTCATTGCGATATTAGGTAATTGYTTTTCAACGGCCGCTGGGCGATGAAAAGCATGGGTTTCRAATTAGGGGGCACTTTTAGAATTGTTTGTTTGGAAGCATGCTTACAAGCGCAGGCTTTACGGCTGTTTGCGTGGTTTAGTACCGAGCTTAGTCATTGTTCTGTTAGGACTGACTGGGCCGGTTTGGGCCGCGGCCCCTGCTCGTTTTATTGACCCAGTCAAAACTGACATTGGATCACCTGATGAGAATACCCTAGCAGAGACAATTTCTATAGCTATCTCCGCCGGTAGTTTGAAGCAGGCCTTGGTAAGGGTCTCTATTCAAACCGGCATTCAGTTTATTTATGAAGACCGCCTTCTGGCTGGTAAAACTGTATCAGCGCTTGTGGCAACCGAAACAGTGGGCGACTTTATCCAGAGGTTGCTACGCCCTTCAGGCCTCGGTTTTGTGGTAATTAATGCCGTTACAATCAATGTGGTTCAGTTAAAAATCCCGAAACCTCAGCTCACCAAATCGTATGGTCAAATTGAAGAAGTTTCGGTTACAGGGACGCGTATTAAAAGAAGCGTTTATAGTTTTTCGCGGCCGGTTATTTCCCTTGGGCGTGATTTGATTGAAGTCAGGTCCTTTCAGACGGCAGCGGGAGCGGTAGAGCAAACACCGGGAATTTTCCTCGGTACCGATACACAAATTAGTAGTCAGTCCACGGGTAACATTGGCCAGTCGTTCCCAAATGTATTTGGGTATGGGACCAATAGGACCTTGGTGTTAGTGAACGGCCGACGCAGTGTATCTCAAAATTTGGTCAATCAATTTAGTCAACAAAGGCTGGCAATTGGGGCTTTAGTATTGGATCGGGCTGCCCGCATAAACAGTGTTGCGCCGGGCGATCAGGTTGACCTGAACTCGATTTCGTCCGGGCTGATTGAACGGATAGAGGTAATCTTTACCGGCGGCACTACTACGTATGGGTCTGGCGCTTTAGCTGGTACCGTAAACGTGGTGCTGAAGGATGATTTTGAAGGTTTGGAATTGCTTGCGCAGCAGGGCATATCTGGTCTGGGCGATGCCGCCAATCGCCGTTTTCAAGCGACTTGGGGCAATAATTTTGATGCCAAATCTGGGAATATTACCTTCTCCATCGATTATAGTGAAGAGAATGGACTGTATATCGACCAAAGAATTGAGCGCCTGCAGGGGGCTTCATTGTGCCCCTTTGGGCCAGTCACTACTGGCGGAAATGGGCTGCGAGAGACCATTCCGTGTTTCGATGCGATTACTGCTGCCTCTATCCCCAACACTGGTCTAATTACACGCCGCCGGAACGCGCTAGCGAGTAGTGTTAGGCCTGAGGATCGGCTTGTAAACTCGGACGGTGAGCTTCTTTTGCTGTCGGCTAGCGGCGGGCTGTTAACCTTTACAGACGCTGGAGTTGTTCAGCTTTTTTCGGGCGGAACGCTAGGAGGCAGTGACATTGCTTTGGCTACCGGTGCTAGGGCAGGGGAAAACGACCTATTTACTTTCGATGTGAGTAGGTTTCCTAGGCTCGGCACAGAGCTAGTGACACCGCAGCGACGTTTTATAGCGCAAGTGATAGGTCATAAAAACTTCGCAAACGGGAAGCACATTTTTTATGAAGCGTCTTATGTCCGTATGAGATCCTTAAGCGATAACCGTCTACCATCTTCTTCTTCTGCCTCGCAGGCGTTTTTCGGCGAACAAGGCGGGTCGTTTGATCGCCCTGAGCTGGAGATAAACATATTCGAAAATCCATTTGTGAGCGATGAGTTGTTGGCAAGTTTGATCGAAAATGAGTTCTTCGATCCTACGGCAGGCCCTAATCAGACCTTTTTTCTATCGCGCTCAAACGTGGATATTTTGGGTGGAAGGGGCCGAGGCAGGAATAGCAGCACGGATGCAATATTTCGAAGTGTACTGGGTTTTGGAGGGACATTTTCTGTTGGCCAAACGCCCTTTGATTGGGAATTTTCCTATTCATACGGGCAGTCAAATGCGACACTTCTTGAGGAAGACATAGACGGCATTCGCCTTGAACTAGCAGTTGACGCGGTATTAGACCCAGCAAGCGGCGACATCGTTTGTCGAGCCTTCCTGGATAGACCAACCGTAGCCTCAAATGGCAGCGCCCTGTCAGCTGCTGATATAAACGACTGTGTGCCGATTAACGTATTGGGTTTCAACCAGTTTGATCCGTCGGCTAGAAATTACCTTCTTCGCGAGAACATTAGCAAATCGCGGCAACGGCAGGGCATATTTGAACTTAATTTCGAAACGACTTTGGCTGAACTGCCTGCGGGGCCGGTGGGCTTTGCTTTTGGATTTCATCGCCGTAGAGAAAGCGGCGTTTTCCGGGCAGTTCAACAGGAGTTTCAAAACGCAGGGCTGGGGTCTGCGATTGCTCCTGTGGACGCTCATTTCACCAACCGCGAGATATATGCGGAAATATTGGTTCCGTTGGTTACAGAGGCCGGCGAGGGCGAAGACCAAGGGTTTATTCGGGAATGGAGCGTGGACGGTGCAGTTCGATTTATAGATCACAGTGATACTGGCAGCGATTACAGCTTTACTGTGGGTAGCCGGATGGCTTTGTCGTTACCAATCATCGGAAATGCCGTCAGTTTCAGAGGGCACTACAGCGAGGCAATACGTGCCCCGGCRATAGCAGAGTTTACCCCTTCTGGAGTTGATTTTCGCCCAGTATTTAGTGAAGGTGATGTCTGTAATTCTGTAGATGCTGCCACAGTAGAAAATTGTGAGGCTGAAGTCGCTAGACTGCAGGCTMGCGGCACTTTACCAGATGATTTTAGTCTTAGTAGTTTTGATGGATCGGTCATCCGGCTTCGCATTTTTCGGCAAAATCCAAATCTTGAAAACGAAAAATCTCGCGCCGTCAGCGCGGGTGTCATTTTCGAACCGGAGTTTGTGCCCGGGTTACAGATGTCCGCGGACTGGACCAGTCTGAAACTCTTTGGCGGCATTGAAAGTGCCATTGCAGCCAACAGCTGTTTTAGCCGGGCAGGTCCGCGGCGTGATATATGCAATTTGGTGGAGCGTGATCCGTCGACCTTTCTGTTGGCCAATACCCTGATTACGTTTGATAATGTTCTAAACCGTAGTTCGCAGAGCGTATCTTTCTCAGCACGCTACAGATTTGATGCCGCTGCAATTAGTTCTGGTTTGGTTGGCGATTTTATTATAGCAGGCAGTTATTTCAACCTACTGAAAGACACGCAACGGCGGCTTGATGGCCGTGAACCCAATAATCTTTCGGTAATCCCTATCAAGGTAMGGTCAAACGYATCCCTAACSTACGAATTTGAGCAGTTCACCGCTTTTCTACAGTGGCARCGCACAGGCGCCTTTAAAGCGCCTAACGAGTTACCGTCGACCCTGACAAGGGAAGGAAGTTTGTTTTTTAGCCTCCTTCAGTTTTCTGCTCCTTCGACGAATATTTTCAATTCTAGTTTTCGCTACCGGTACTCTGACCGGCTSAGCCTCCTACTGACGGTYAAYGATATTTTCGATGATCGCGGTGACARCCCAAGAACTCAAATTGGCTCTGTTATTCAAAACCCTGTTGGRCGGAGTTTTTCTKTGTCYTTGCGGGCAGGCTTTTAGGCCTCTTTTCTAAATTAYAGTKTTTCCGTCCCGTTATTTTTATTCTTTAAATATAATGGCTTACTGGGAATATTGTATTTCTCTCAATAAATTTYCCTTTTCTGATGTGGGTTTTCCTTGTTGGGCCGTCTTTATCTACAAAGCACGGTAACGCTTCTATTAGAGCGTTACAGTCGGGGGACAGCGATCATCATTGGGAGCGGAGAATGAGCGCATTAGTTGAAAGTCAGGCTTGGAACCAATTTGGTTGCGGGCCGTTGCTGTTTAAATAAATGATCACCCCTTTCAATAAATTCAGAGCTGTGACGTGGCAAGGCTTGCCGGACTCCGTATTGGCTCCCATCA
>JAESRJ010000379.1 GCA_016764715.1 Kordiimonadaceae bacterium
CGGGCTGGTCTGGGGTCGACTGGTACCATTCTTTTTGAAATTGAGATTTTGAAGGTTTGCAGGGGGGTTCCTATGAGAGTTCCCTGTATAACCCCCCTGCAAACCTTCAAAATCTCAATTTCAAAAAGAATGGTACCAGTCGACCCCAGACCAGCCCGAGAAGCTTACTCTGGTCTTCATTTCCCTCTGCGATCGATAGTTCACGAGATAGGATTATCATTATTGAATTATTTAAAAGAGCACCTACAGAGCAGGCAGTCAGGATGATCACTGTCCACGCTGGTAAAAAACAAAGGATCTCCCGAGGCTCATGAGCCCCAATGGGTGCTTCTGGTATGGTTTGTATTTAATTTTAATAACTTGGCGGCCGTAGATGTGGCCCACCAGATCTAAAACCCCAGTCAACTTGGATTTTCCCCAGAATGGGACTGCGGGGCGTGGCACGGTCAGAAGGAAGTCTCCCGGAGTGGCAGGGCTGGTGTATACCGGGAAGGGGGTCAAAAGGGCCGTGTCCGGTATGCAATTCACTTATACCCCTATCCTATACCAGTTTCTAGAAATTACAAATAGATTAGTTATAGTCATAGTAGTCGTACTTGGCTTTTTTTCGGAGGTTTGGGTCAAAAACGGGGSTCAGAAGGTCCCTCTTCCACCCCTCCAAACCCGATGCCGCGGCCACCAGTCCTCTAGTCGCACACTCCAGCCAAACATACTGTTTCTTTTGTTTTGAGGCCGGACGACGCCTCCTCCTCGAAATCCCAGGAAATGGCTCTCGGCATTTCGGAAGGGCTTCCTTCTGCTAGTTTATGGACTCTAGACGATTGAAGATGCGAAAAGTTGCACTTTACTTCCGGGTTGCAAAAGCCATGGACTCTGTTTTTTTGAGAATTTATATTTTAATTTGGTGGTTTTTTAACAATTGATTTTTAATCGGAAAATACGAAAGTCCCCTTGCCTGCCCCGCACAGCTACCCCCGGCTCAGGAGAGGCCTCAAGACCCCTGCGGACGCCTCCTTTCAAGTCTCAGCCCAAAAGCTTCCCAAATGCAAAAGTGAATTGCTAAATCTTGTTTTCCTAATCTAGGCCGGGCGGAGTGCAGTCAGAAAGAGCCAAGAACGGAGACAATAGAGCCCCTATGGACCTTCCTTATTGGGCCCCTGTAGTCCCTCAGGAGTGTGTGGCCTTCAGTGTAGAGGCCTTCAAAGTTTGCGAAAGTTGTCAACAAAAAGTAAGGGTTCCAGGGGGGCTGGTCCAAAAGTAAGGGCATGAGAGGTGAGGGGGCTGGGAGGTAGAAAGTGGTTGTTTTCTGCCGGGTTGCGATTTCCAAATGAGTTTGCCAAAAAAAAGTGATATTTTTAGATCGGTGGTTTTTTAACTTTTGACTTTTTATACTATACTTAAGAGGAGTAGTGTCTTTTGAAAAAAAGTCGACTTCTCAGTAAAGGTGTCAAACACTGCTAGTAAGGTAGTAACCTGATGTAGGCTTTGCCTCAAGGTCAGGTGAACACTGAGGGCGTGTTTGCACTCCAACAATCGATGATGTTCTCACGTCATTAGCATGGTAAGAGGCTTGTCCTCGACAACTGCTATTGGCTGGGTTCATCGACATATCGAGTAAGGAGGCCTTTGCTGTGATGTGACTTCCCTCGGCTTAGCAATTGCTATCGCCATATAGGGCAAAACGTTCTACCTTCTGAACATATTTACGGCCTGTAGCCCTGAAAYTGAGTTTTCAGGACTAAGGTTTATCCTTGATAGTGCCCTCTAACGAGAGCATTAGACTAGGGGAAATGTTGTATCTGTACCTTTAGGTATAGTTTGCAATAGAACTCAATTGTAGTGAGCAGGCAGTCCCAGTTGTAAATGATTGGGAGTGTCCTGTCCTACTTTGAAGAGGCCTTTTTCCAGAGATCATTAGTAGTTCTGCTGCTATAACTCTGTTAGAGAAAGGTTTCTAGCTGATGCAGATAGTAAACCATATGGCTTGGCTCATGCTGCCCGTGGTCACCCGCAGGCAGAGAGCCGCATAAAGTCAGCAATGTGTTGCTATGTGTAGTAAACTTCGTTACTTTGCAGGGCTATCCCCGCAATGTAGTAATCTGGTTGATCCTGCCAGTAGTCATATGCTTGTCTCAAAGATTAAGCCATGCATGTGTAAGTATAAGTATTATACGGCGAAACTGCGAATGGCTCATTACATCAGTTATAATTTATTTGATAATCGAAAGTTACATGGATAACCGTGACAAATTACAGCTAATACATGCAGTCAGACCTGGTCCAAGGGTCGTAATTATTAGTACCAAGCCACTTCCGCAAGGAGTGTGATGATTCATAGTAATCGAACGAATCGCAGATCATTGCGATAAGTCATTCAAGTTTCTGCCCTATCAGCTTTGGATGGTAGTGTATTGGACTACCATGGCAGTCACGGGTAACGGAGAATTAGGGTTCGATTCCGGAGAGGGAGCCTGAGAAACGGCTACCACAWCTAMGGAAGGCAGCAGGCGCGWAAATTRCCCAATCCCGACTCGGGGAGGCAGTGACAAGAAATAACAACTCTAGGTTTTCTTAGAAGTGTAATGAGGATAATTTACAAACCTTACCAAATGCAATTGGAGGGCAAGTCTGGTGCCAGCAGCCGCGGTAATTCCAGCTCCAATAGCGTATATTAAAGTTGTTGCAGTTAAAAAGCTCGTAGTTGAAGTTCTGATTGCTCAGGTCCTCAGTCTTTAGACGGGGATTCTGACAGTCATCCGCTTGCAAGCATATGTTCGACCTTCAAAAGTCGGCTATGTGAGTAAGCAATTTACCTTGAGAAAAACAGAGTGTTCCAGGCAGGTTTGTCCGGGATGCATTAGCATGGAATAATAGAACATGACTGAAGTCTATTTATTGGTTTAAGGCTTTAGTAATGATTAATAGGAACAGTCGGGGGCATTCGTACTCAGCAGTCAGAGGTGAAATTCTAAGATTTGCTGAAGACGAACTAATGCGAAAGCATTTGCCAAGGATGTTTTCATTAATCAAGAACGAAAGTTAGGGGATCAAAGACGATCAGATACCGTCCTAGTCTTAACTATAAACGATACCGACTCGGATTCAGATGAATCATAATGTTCATTTGGGACCGTAGGAGAAATCAAAGTCTTTGGGTTCTGGGGGGAGTATGGTCGCAAGGCTGAAACTTAAAGGAATTGACGGTTTTGCACCACCATGGAGTGGAGTCTGCGGCTTAATTTGACTCAACACTGGGAAACTCATCAGGGCAAGAAGATTTTAGGATTGACAGATTGAGAGTTCTTTCTTGATTGGTCTAGTGGTGGTGCATGGCCGTTCTTAGTTGGTGGAGTGATTTGTCTGGTTAATTCCGTTAACGAACGAGACCTTAACCTGCTAACTAGTACTCTGATCCTTAATCGGAGGTACTTCTTAGAGGGACTATGTGTGGTAAGCACATGGAAGTTTGAGGCAATAACAGGTCTGTGATGCCCTTAGATGTCCTGAGCTGCACGCGTACTACAATGGCACTTTCAACGAGTTTTTCCTGATCCGAAAGGATTTGGGTAATCTTTTCAGGGAGTGCCGTGTTTGGGATAGTTCTTTGTAATTGTGGAACTTGAACTAGGAATTCCTAGTAAGCGCTTGTCAACATCAAGTGCTGATTACGTCCCTGCAAAATGTACACACCGCCCGTCGCTTTTACCGATTGAGTGTTCAGGTGAGTCTTCTTGATAGGGTCAAACCTAAAAATTAAACAAATCTTAGCACTTAGAGGAAAAAGAAGTCGTAACAAGGTTTCCGTAGGTGAACCTGCGGAAGGATCATTCATAATATGTTTGTACTTCTACAACCCCCGTCCACTTTGCTTGATTTCGGTCGAGCAACAGTTTACCTATTCAGGTTTTTACTGGTTAGTGAATAACCTAAATATCTTAAATTTTCAACGATGGATATCTAGGCTCCTATACCGATGAAGAACGCAGCGAAATGCGATACGCAATGCGAATTGCAGAACCGCGAGTCATCAGATCTTTGAACGCAAGTGGCGATAGCTATGGCTATCATGTTTGTTTCAGTGTATCCGGTTAATTACATCAAAGAACTTAATGTGATTGAGGCAACTCTCTCACCAAGTACGAAGTTACTTCAGCGTAACGCCTAACCGAAGCAGTCACTAACTGGTGATAATCGTTTAGAGCCGAAGCTGGCAAACAGTAACTTAACAAGAACTTATCCACTATTGACACCTGAAATAAGCAAGACTACCCGCTGAACTTAAGCATATCAGTAAGCGGAGGAAAAGAAAATAACAATGATTACCTCAGTAGCGGCGAGTGAAGAGGTATAAGCCCAAGATGTTAATCTGCAGCACAACTGTGGAATTGTAATCTAAAGAATTTCTCAGAAAGGGAGACTTGTCATAAGTTCTTTGGAACAAGGCACCATAGAGGGTGAAAGTCCCGTCTTTGGATAAGTCAATCTGTATGAGACGTTTCTAAGAGTCGGGTAGTTTGGGAATGCTGCCCTAAGCGGGAGATAAACTTCTCCTAAGGCTAAATATATTATAGGAGACCGATAGCATACAAGTACTGCGAAGGAAAGATGAAAAGAACTTTGAAAAGAGGGTTAAAAGACTTGAAATCGTTGAAAAGGAAGCAGTAGAAGAGAAATTATAGCCTGCGAATTAAGCCACTAGCGTAAGCTTGGGGGTGGAGGACACTTAACAGGGTCCTTGCTTCACAGTGAAAGCGAGTGGTGTTTCGCAGGTGAAAGACAAAATGGCTTTTCCCTGTAATAATAAAGCTGAAACAGATTGTTAGGCCCAAAATTACAGGGGAGAGTGAGGGATAAGATTATGATTTTGTCAAAATGGCTTTTACTGACCCGTCTTGAAACACGGACCAAGGAGTCTACCCATTATGCAAGTGTTAGGGTGGAAAAACCCAAACGCGTACCGAAAGGGATGCAAGATGTGAAGCGCAAGCCGCAACATCAACCAATCTTGATTCTACGATGAAGGACTTGAGTAAGAGCATAATTGGTAGGACCCGAAAGATGGTGAACTACGGTTGAGTAGGGTGAAGCCAGGGGAAACTCTGGTGGAGGCTCGAAGCGTTACTGACGTGCAAATCGTTCGTCAAACTTGACTGTAGGGGCGAAAGACTAATCGAACCATCTAGTAGCTGGTTCCCTCTGAAATTTCTCTCAGGATAGCAGGAACAGGTGATGCAGTTTTATCAGGTAAAGCTAATGATTAGTGGACTCGGGGGTCTGAGACTCTCGACCAATTCTCAAACTTTAAATTGGTAAGAACTTTTAGTTTTCTTAATTGAACTGAAGGGCAGAATGCATTGTTCTTAGTGGGCCATTTTTGGTAAGCAGAACTGGCGATGAGGGATGAACCTAACGTTGAGATAAGGTGCCCAAATTTACGCTCATGAGACACCAGAAAAGGTGTTGGTTAGTATAAACAGCCGGACTGTGGCCATGGAAGTCGGCAGCAGCTAAGGAGTGTGTAACAACTCACCAGCCGAATTAACCAGCCCTGAAAATTGATGGCGCTAAGCGTAATACCGATACTCAACCATTAGGGCAAATAGAAGCCTTAATGAGTAAGAGGGCGTGAGAACTGTGTCGAAGGTTCGGACGTGAGTCTAACTGGAACAGTTTTTAGTGCAGATCTTGGTGGTAGTAGCAAATATTCAAATGAGAACTTTGAAGACCGAAGTGGAGAAGGGTTCCATGAGAACAGCATTTGTTCATGGGTTACTCGATCCTAAGACATAGGGAAATTCCTTGTAATACATGTAATCTTACGATTGCATTGTCAAAAGGGAATGAGGTTGATATTCCTCAAGCTGGATGTGGTGGCAACGTGGTAACACAAACAAGCTCGGAAACGCCGGTATGTGCAACTGGAAGAGTTCTCTTTTCTTCTTAACAGTCTATCTCCCTGAATGGATTATCCAAAGCAAGGGATATATGGCTGGCAGAGCAGTTCACCATCGAATTGTCAGTGATGCTCATAACGGCCCTTGAAAATCTGAGTAAGGTATCCAAACACACCAGGTCGTACCCATAACCGCATCAGGTCTCCAAGGTTAGCAGCCTCTGGTCGATAGAATAATGTAGATAAGGGAATTCGGCAAATTAGATCCGTAACTTCGGGAAAAGGATTGGCTCTGAGGATTGGGTTATAGTGGCTGTCATTGAGCGGGGAACTATGAAAGAGCTGCGCGAGTGGATCTGGATTGGTGAACCAGGATTTGCCAGTTTGCTTACGCCAGCAACAATCGACTCAGAACTGAAGCGGACAAGGGGAATCCGACTGTTTAATAAAAACATAGCTTTGTGATGGTGTGAAAACATGTTGACACAAAGTGATTTCTGCCCAGTGCTTTGAATGTGAATATGAAGTAATTTGTAGAAGCTCAGGTAAACGGCGGGAGTAACTATGACTCTCTTAAGGTAGCCAAATGCCTCGTCATCTAATTAGTGACGCGCATGAATGGATTAATGAGATTCCCACTGTCCCTAYCTACCATCTAGCGAACCCACAGCCAAGGGAACGGGCTTGGAATAATCAGCGGGGAAAGAAGACCCTGTTGAGCTTGACTCTAGTCCGACTTTGTGAAATGACTTTCGAGATATAGCCTAGGTGGGAGCGAAAGCGCCGCTGTAAAACCACTGCTCGCTTAGCCATTTTACTTACTCCGTGAAAAAGTGTCCAACTTGTTGGTTCTTAGATTTAAGCACCTATTTTATAGGTGCGAGCTTTGCGGAGGACATGGTCAGGTGGGGAGTTTGACTGGGGCGGTACATCTGTTAAACAATAACGCAGGTGTCCTACGGTGAGCTCAAAGAGAACAGAAATCTCTTGTAGACCAAAAGGGGAAAAGCTCACTTGATTTTGATTTTCAGTACCAATACAAACCGCGAAAGCGTGGCCTATCGATCCTTTACCTTTACAAGTTTTAAGCTAGAGGTGTCAGAAAAGTTACCACAGGGATTAACCAACAAAACCGTACTTATCAGTCCCTGGCAACGAGACCTCCTCGTTGTCAAGTTAGACAATGCCCAATATCTGTGTTAGGCATTGGCCCTTCTCTGCTATAGTGGTATAGCGATCAAGAGAACATTACTAGCGACACACCTGGATGCTGGAAAGTCCTTAGAGCCCTGAACGCCAAGCGATGACGGTAACACCCCATCGTGCAGTACTTGGAGGAGTACGGGAGACAGTTCAAGGGATTGGATGATCAGCAGCCGACTCGGGTAAAGTCAGAGGCAACTCTGGCACTGAGCGGTTCAACGCATGGTAAGGTGTGGGTCCTTCGGGGCCTAAGGTACATGCTACTCCCACCCGAGAGGGTGATTGTCAGTAGGGGAACATTCACAGTGACCCCGAGTGGCGATGAGGTTAGTGCTTGCGGAAATGCTTGCATCATACTCCTCGGTATCAAGGAACTGGCTTGTGGCAGCCAAGCGCCCATAGCGACGTTGCTTTTTGATCCTTCGATGTCGGCTCTTCCTATCATTGTGARGCATAATTCACAACGTGTTGGATTGTTCACCCGTTAATAGGGAACGTGAGCTGGGTTTAGACCGTCGTGAGACAGGTTAGTTTTACCCTACTGATGAATCGATGTTGCGACAGTAATCTTACTTAGTACGAGAGGAACCGTTAGATCAGATAATTGGTTAATACGGTTAGCTGAAAAGCTAATGCCGTGAAGCTACCATCTGCTGGATTATGACTGAAAGCCTCTAAGTCAGAAACCATGCTGGAAAGCAACGTTCAATCAATAATAAATGAAAAACAATAAGGGAAACCTTTAGTTCAGAGGTATGGCGCTGACACCCGAAAGGGCTTAGGCAATATATCAATCAATTTGGATTATTATTGTAACAGATCTTCTGTAGACGACTTAACATGGAAAGGGTATTGTACGCGTTAGAGTAGGTTACCCTACGATATGCTGAGATTCATCCCTAAATCCTTAGATCTGTAATTCACCCTTATTGGGTCACACTGCCGGGTTGCAATTCGATAGCCATAGATATACTATAAGTCACCTACWKCCGGGTTGCAATTATYRAMMTATNCTATAWRYMWKSWMYKNCCGGGTTGCAATTWTRMTRKTRTAYMWWMTMTMAKKCMTCWRSYTSCKRGKKSCWATYAWWMYMYATMRKRTMMWYAYAYAKYMMMANTCAAMCACTTCCGGGTTGCAATTATGCTATGTATAGGGGGTATATATACTATAAGTCACCTACTCCCGGGTTGCAATTATCAACCTATCTATATACATGGACTGCCGGGTTGCA
>JAESRJ010000075.1 GCA_016764715.1 Kordiimonadaceae bacterium
CCACGCGGACTTTGTCGCTCTCTTTCACACTGTCAGTGGGGCGAATAGTATCTGTAATCACCACTTCGTCAATATCGCTTGCTGCAATGCGGTCCATTGCCGGGCCCGATAGAACGCCGTGCGCTACATAAGCTGAGACAGAATTGGCGCCAGCTTTCAAAAGGGCGTCAGCGGCGTTACAAAGTGTGCCGGCGCTGTCGACAATATCGTCAACAAGAATACAGTCCGTCCCTGCGACCTCGCCGACAATGTGCATCACTTCGGAAACGCCAGCTCGCTCGCGGCGTTTGTCGATTATCGCAATCGGTGCATCCATACGCTTCGCGTAGGCGCGGGCACGAACCACACCGCCAACATCTGGCGATACGATGGTTACTGTGCGGTTCTCGTATTTGGCTTTCATATCGCGCACCAACACTGGCATGGCGTACAAGTTATCCGTTGGGATATCGAAGAAGCCCTGGATTTGGCCTGCGTGCAGATCAATTGTTAGGACCCTGTCAGCGCCAGCAGTTGTAATTAAGTTTGCCACGAGCTTCGCGGAAATCGGCGTGCGAGGGCCGGGTTTTCTGTCTTGACGCGCGTATCCGAAATACGGAATCACAGCTGTAATGCGGCGTGCAGAGGCACGGCGCAGGGCATCAATACAAACCAGCAGTTCCATCATATGGTCGTTTGCTGGAAAACTAGTTGGCTGGATTAGAAATACATCTTCGCCGCGGACGTTTTCGTGAATTTCCACGAAAATTTCYTTATCTAAAAARCGTCTGACATCCGCCTTRAGCAGCGGTATATTCAGGTACGCGGCAATATCGTTTGCCATTTCCGGGTTTGAGTTCCCGGTTAGAATCTTCATGCCCATCAARTGGCCTCCAAATTATGAAGATTGAACCTTGTCCCGGAGCTTTATCAGTGCCTAGTCACCCTGTAAAGCATGACAGTGATTTAATGACAAATCCAAGACAAACGCTTCTTAAGTCGTTGCAAACATGAAGCACCGAATATGTCGTACAGATAGGTTACGGTAGCATGATGGCTGAAGCCTGCCTGCCGTAGTCAGGCTCACCGCGATGAGTCGTWCGGCGATAAGAAAAATGATCGCTGCTGGTGTAAGTGTCGATATTGCAATTCCAGACGGTGCCAATCTCACTGGCAGCGAGCTGATGTTCAACAAAAGCGGGTAAATCAAACTGCACGTGCTTCGCATCTTTTCCAGCTTTAAAATAGACATGATTGTCCGCTTGGGCGGAAATAAAATGCGCCCTGAAATCAACGCGGACCTCATAACTGCTTTGCTGAATTGTCGGGCCAACAGCRGCYTTWRTGTTTTCGCGGGTAGCACCAAGAGAAACCATGGCTGCGATCGTATTTTCTAAGACGCCCGATAAAGCACCTTGCCACCCTGCATGAGCCGCCCCAATGACGCCTGCGGCGGTATCCGCGAATACTACTGGTGTGCAGTCTGCTGTTAGTATGCCGAGAATAAGGCCGGGACGGTCCGTCACCATCGCATCAGCTTGGGGCCTGTCGTCGGCCCAGTCGCTTGTTACATTTACTACTTTATTACTGTGAATTTGGTAGCAGCTAAGAAAGGGCGTGTCCCTGCGGGCGGAGATCAGGCTTGCCGCGATACGCCTGTTCTCTTGGACTGTCGCAGGGTCATCGTCTGAGCCAGGGCCGCAATTGAGCCCTTCATATAWACCGTGCGATACACCGCCRTCTTTTGACAAGAAGCCGTGGGGAATATTTGAAAAATCAGGAGATGTATGGAGAATGGTCATGCGTGCATCTAAGCCCTATTCGGCTAGGGATGCACGCTAAATTCTTSCAAGTGGACGCAGGCAGAAACYGAATTAGGCACTTTTTAGCCATTGCTGGTAGCGTTTGGCGGCTTTTCGCTGGCTGATTTGTGAGCTCACTAGATTCAAAAAGGGGCCTACGCGGGGGGCAGGGCGTTTACCGCGTGCAATGCGGTGCATTTGGCTTTTTGCCCAGGCCATATCGGCCATGCTGGTAAGCGCCGCGATGGGCAGTTTAATTTTCTTTAGATCGATCCGCTCGATTGTGCCGGCCAGGATGTCACTAGCGATACTCGGGTTATGAGAAAAAGGTTTGGCCATGCCAATAAGATCCACAGCTTCGTCGTCAAGAGCAGCTTCCATGCCAGACCGACTGCGGAAACCACCGGTTACCATTAACGGCATTTTAGCGTAAGCACGCGCCTTTTTGGCAAACGTTAGGAAATAGGCTTCTCGCGCTTTAGTGCTTGAGCTTTTTTCCTCGACCACGGATTTCCCGTCGACTAGGCCAGTCATTGCAGGTGCTTCGTAGGAGCCGCCAGAGATTTCCAACAGGTCCAGCTTTTCGCTGTTCAACATTTTTATTACGGTTTCCGCATCTTCTTCTGTGAAACCACCGCGCTGGAAATCAGCGCTATTGAGTTTTACGCCGACGCCGAACTTTTCGCCAACGGCAGCGCGAACGGCGCGCACTGTTTCGCGGAGAAGGCGGGATCGGTTTTCAATGCTGCCACCCCAATCATCCGTACGCTTGTTGGTATGCGGAGACAGGAAYTGGCTGATGAGATAGCCGTGTGCGCCGTGGATTTGCACGCCGTCAAAGCCGGCTTCCTGAAGAATTYTTGCTGTTGTCGCAAAGCGTTTGATAATGTCTTGAATGTCGTCTTCAGTTAGTGCGCGAGGCACTGCAAACATGCCCTTAGCGCCTTTGATTTCAACGGCGATGGCAGAAGGYGCAACAGGCTCAGCGTTTACCATTGCAAATACCTGCCGTCCAGGGTGGCTGATCTGTGCCCAAAGCTGAGCACCGCCAGATTTGCCAGCTGTTGCCCAAGTCTTCAGGTCTTTCATGTTGCCGTCATTTTCTACGATTACGTTGTTCGGGCCGGTAAGGGCGGTGCGGTCAATCATTACATTGCCTGTAAGCAGTAACGCCGCGCCGCCTTCGGCCCATGCTTNATAAAGGGCGATCAGGTCCTGGCTGGGGCCATGGTTTGCATTGCAGAGGCTTTCTTCCATCGACGCTTTGCCAATACGGTTGGCTAACACGCTACCATTGGGGAGCGKAAGCGRCTGACTAAGAMGGGATGRTGAYGCCATGATGAAACCYYTRAGAAAATTAATACCGACTGGATGGTATGTATGGWTYGCATGAGGGCTTGTCAAGATACATTCCGTGCGGTAGGTATCGATTGTCTTTTAGGAAAGCTGGCACGCGTTGAACAAAACTGCAAATAAAATTGGATGGAAAAAGTTGCCAGAAGATGTGCGGCTTGCCTCAATTTTGGAGGCTGCTGCCTGCTGYTTTATGAAAAACGGGTATCACAGTGCCAGCATGCAGGACGTGGCAGATGCTGCGGGCCTGACAAAAGGCGGGCTTTATCACCATTTTCCTAGCAAAGAAGCCATTCGCGATAAGTTAATAGAGCAGTTCCTGAACTTTGATCGATTGGGTCTAGCCGCGGTCCTGGATTGGGATAAGTCTCCAGACCAAAAGCTCATTGGCGCTGGTTTGATGTTACTGGAAAAACTTGCCACCAAACAAGGCTCTGCACCGCGCTTTATCGCAGAAGCCATCGCTTGCAGCGCGCAGGTTGATACCGTGAAAGACTTTTACCAGAAAGCGGAAAACCTGTTTGCATCCTTGTTTAAAGCAGGCCAGCAAGTTGGTGCATTCAAACCTGAAGCCGACCCGGAAACGCTTGCTTCTCTCTATATGGCTGTACTGGACGGCTTGCAAATCCGACAGGATATGAAGGTGAGTATGGAAGGCGGAGAGGGTGACTATTCGTTAGCAGAGCACTGCACGAAAGAAGTTGAAGCCTTTGTCGCAAGCTTTAAAGCATAGATTTAAAGCTATCCGCTAACGCAACTGCAAATATAGAAAATCCATTCTTTAGAAGCCTGGCGGRGGYGCTAGTTCAGGGGCTTGCAGGGCCAATACTTTGAAAAGGGTGCCCATTTCATCKGGCGATGTTAGCCGCTTAAGGTCATTGAGAATTTGGCTCTGGCMTTCGTCCTCGGCAATAAGCGCAAGCTGTTGCGCGCGTTCRCCGATGCCCAGTGACATAAGGAAAGGGCCTTGCGTAGCGCATCCAAATGCGGCGGTTCCCTTGGATTTGGCAACRGCGGCGAGCTGGTCAAAGGCGACGTGCGCCGTTATGTCGGCAGTGCCCGCGTCCTTGAGTGGGTTATGATATTGGTGGGCTTTGAGCGCTTGCAGCGTATCGCCTGCAGCAGATTTTCTATAGCCGTAGTCAATGATCAGTGCCGCGCCGCCACGTGCGAAAAGGCGATCTGCGATGGCAGCTGTTACGGAAAGGGCTGCGGGGCATACTTCCAGAATGCTGCCGTTGGGGCTGCTGTGAAGCTCTAGCTTGGTCAATGCGAATTTAGCGCTGGCTTCTGTCAAAACAATGCTGAAGGCTTCGTCCGAGAAATGCACTCGGCGCTCTAACCATTTGTCATCCAGTTTTTCAAACTGGTGAATGGGCAGCGCATCAAAAAACTCGTTGGCGATAATTAAAGATGGGCCGTCTGGCACGGAAGACAGGTCATCGTGCCAATGCGCGTTAGGTACTTTCTCTTTTTGGGTCGCACGTAACTGTTTGCTGGCCTCAATAAAATGCACTGTGGCCGCTTCGTGAAACCCCTCGACCGGTTCCGTCGCGCGGAGCAGGTCCTCCATCAAGGTGCCGCGGCCAGGGCCGAACTCGATCAGGTGCAGTGCCTCGGGCTTGCCCATTTTGTACCAGCGGTCTGCCAGCCAAAGGCCGATAATTTCGCCGAACATCTGGCTTACTTCGGGCGCTGTTACAAAATCACCATCCGTACCAAACACCTTCTCCTGGCTATAATATCCGTGCGCTGGGTGTAGTAGGCATTCGGCCATGTAGTCGGCGATAGTGATCGGCCCCGAGGCCAAAATGCGTTTCGCCAGTATGTCGTGGAGCGGTGTTGTCACTTACTTGTCACCGAGGTGTGACGCTTTGTGACGCCAGCCTTTTGAAAAGAGCCACGCCGCAAGCAGGAACATYGGTACGGAAAGCATCTGCCCGCGCGATATGCCTTCATACAGGCCGAGGTGCGCGTCTGGTTCGCGGAAATTCTCAATGATAATGCGAGCAATGCCGTAGCCCGCCATAAACATACCCGCTATTACACCAGGCATATCTTTGGCAATACGGGTTTTGTGGTAAAGAAATTGCAGCAACAAGAAAAGCAASAGGCCTTCGCCSATAGCTTCGTAGAGCTGGCTGGGATGGCGAGCGATCTGAAGCCTGTCAGCTGGGAATATCATCGCCCACTGTACATCGGTGGCGCGGCCCCATAGTTCGCCGTTGATGAAATTTGCGAGGCGTCCTGTAAGTAGGCCAATGGGTGCAACAATGGCAACTGTGTCAGCGACGCGCATGRGGTCTAGCTTATGTTTGCGCGCGAAGAATATGACAGCCAGCACAACGCCAGCGAAACCGCCGTGGAACGACATGCCGCCATCCCACAGATACACAATCGATACTGGGTCCTTTATATAGGCCCCAATGTTATAGAAGAGAACATAGCCAAGTCGCCCGCCGAGAATGACCCCAAACACAGCCCACGTAATGAAATCATCAATATGCTCGGCTGACATGGCTGCGCCCGGTTTCTTCGTGAGCCTGCGGATATACCACCAAGCAAAAATGATCCCCGCTATATAGGCTAGGCTGTACCAGCGGATATCTATCGGACCAATGCTAAACCAAACCGGTTTAATTTCTGGAAAGGGGATTGTGGTTATGGCTGCTAAATTGAACATTACTATTCCCTACAAAAGTTGCCGCCATCATGCGGGGCAAGCCGGTACTGTCAAGGGAAAGCATGGCAAAGCTGGGGCGCGTGCCTGGTTTCCCATATGTGACAAAATTGGTGACAGCGCCAGTGGGGCGTATTGAGGCGGGGATTGTGGGTGTGCGTCAACTCGCCCATTGCATTTGCCGCCCATTTCCCCCATATGAAATTCTCACCTACTGGCCGCGACAAGGATACGGAAAATGCAGAGCAACAATAAATTTATGGACGATATGGCCAAATTGGCAACGGGCGCGGTTGGTGCTGCGCACAGTGTGAAAGGTGAGATGGAAGGCATGTACCGTGCMTGGCTTGAYMGGCAGATCGCGCAGATGGATTTTGTCTCCCGSGAYGARTTTGAAGTTGTCCGCGACATGGCGGAAAAGGCCCGCACAGAGAATGAAGAGCTTCGCGCCGAGATTGATCTTCTCAAACTTAAAATAGATGGTTAATTTCGCCTGAAACGATTCTTGTGGATTATTTTACCCACACCAGACCACATTCAAAAGCCCATGTAATCACCTGTAATTATGGTTGATTTGGGCTTTACTCTTTAGGGCTTTCCACAAGTTTTCCACAGCTAATTTACGCTGTTTTGGAATAATGWCTTGCCACSGAGTYRGAGAGCTGGCACCCTACATCTAGTATTTAGTMMGTTAAGGRAATCCAGATATCGTGTTTTTGGRSAAACTAAACTAGGCACTGACCAGCTGCACCGTCTTGCTGGATCAGTATTCGGCAAAGACATCTCAGGGGGATACGAGATGACTAYTCTCAGTACCGGACATTCTGAAGTTACAAGKAGCAATCCGGTTGATATGGCCGAGGAGTTGGCAGGCGCCAATGACTGGGCAATAGAACGTCAGAGCGAAGATGAACTTACGATGTTTATCTCTGGTCAATATACTGATCTTCAGTTTCGCGTGTTCTGGCGAGAAGATTTCAAGACACTGCAATTTGCTTGTTTGTTTGACATGAAAGTGCCTGAAGGGCGCATTCACGATATCTACAAAACKATTGGCCTGATCAACGARCGTATGTGGATTGGYCACTTTGAATATTGGGCAGAAGAAAATGCCCTTCTGTACCGCCACGCCAGTTTGGCAAATGATCCTATGYTGGGGGCTATTGGCGAAGAYCATATGGTAACAATGGTAGAAACAGCGCTCGGGGAGAGTGAACGCTTTTATCCGGTCTTCCAATTCGTAATGTGGGGAGGACAAACACCGGAAGAGGCGATYGAGTCTGCAATGCTGGAATGTGTAGGCAACGCGTAGTTTTGTTCTGAGTTAYATTGTTYCGAGTAWTCTTGTTYTGAGTACCCTTTTNATAAGTGGNTTGGTTYCGAGTAACCYTGTTTTGAGTACCCACTTTTTWTARYCGTCCYGYGTATTTATTRWGAYCCCAYCTTCTGAGTWWRAGTTTTCWGTACAWKTNTNGTTTTGTGTYGTTTTRGCATGAGTRTTWRYCGGAYANTTTTTTGTGGCYTKWACCRCAATKAAWTTTGGTCCAAGGGAGCTTGCTGAGAAGAACAGGTAGAGTTATGCTCTGCCTGTTCTTTTTGCTGAGCGCTATTCGGCTCTTTCAATGACAGTCTCCTATAATCCAATGTAACAACAGGACTTTAGTATGCGCGATCATTTTTCATCAGACAGTCCGCTTGTTCTTGTTGGATGTGGGCATATGGGTCGGGCCCTAGCTGAAGGCTGGCTAGAAGCAGGGTTAAAGCCAGAGGCACTAGTAATCGTTGATCCGGCGGCGTCTGTCGGGGTGCTAAAGGCTGTGCCTGCGGAAAATTTTATTGCCGCTCCAGCAGATCTATCCAATGACCTGATAGCCCGCGCAGTGGTGCTTGCGGTGAAGCCGCAAATCATGGCTAGTGTGTTTGCTGATATCAAACCCGTCGCGCAAATTGGTACGCTGGTGGTCTCGATCGCGGGTGGAATTACGCTAGCGACTATTGCCGATGGTCTAGGAGATGAGCCTGACTATGTGCGCGCGATGCCGAACACGCCAGCGGCTGTTGGCGCCGGTATCACGGGGCTTGTTGCGCGCGCAGGCATTAGTGATGGCAATAGAGCTCTCGCGTGCGATTTGTTTGCAGCTGTTGGGTCTGCCGTTTGGGTGCCTGGTGAAAACCACATGAACACAGTCACTGCAGTGTCTGGTAGTGGCCCTGCCTATGTGTTTCACCTGATCGAGGTCATGGCCGCTGCGGGTGTGGCAGAAGGATTGCCCGCTGATATGGCCATGCAACTGGCCAAAGCGACGGTTGCGGGGGCGGGTGAACTGGCTGAACAGTCGGATGAAGACCCGTCGCAACTGCGCATTAACGTAACCTCACCCGGCGGCACTACAGCGGCGGCTTTGGCGGTTTTGATGGACGCACAAACCGGGTTTCCGAAAGTGGTAGGTGCCGGCGTGAAAGCGGCGGCAGAGCGTAGTAAAGAGCTGGGAAAATAAATG
>JAESRJ010000255.1 GCA_016764715.1 Kordiimonadaceae bacterium
TGCCCGACCAGGAATTGTTTGCTATCATTCATCCTGGTCCTCCCAAATTAAAATATGACCGGGAGAAGGGATTGTGGAAATGTATTCGTGAGCAGCTCCGTCCTGTGATCAAAGGAATTGCTTGCCAGCATTTGAATCGAGCTTCTCCGGTGCTTGCCATTATGTGCACTATATTTGCAGGAACCGCAGGTTGGGTCTGTTTTGGATTGGCGATTACGCAGTATCTGATCATCGGCTTGATGACAAGCTTTGTTGTGATCAACCTGCCAGGCGGCGCCTCTACGGTGCAGGAAGATGCTGACCGAGTGGCGGCCCGCTTTACCTATGCAGCTCGCGAGGCAGTTTTGAGCGGAGAGACCATAGGTGTGCAGTTGACACGCATTGGGTACAAATTTATGAACCGCAGACGCGGTAGTTGGCGCGATATGGAATTAATCCCGGGTGACATTGACATTGTTTGGYCTGAGGATTTAGAAGTTTCCTTGCGGTTGCGGGGCGAACGCCAGGTTTTACCACGCACAAAAGCCG
This sequence comes from Kordiimonadaceae bacterium, assembly GCA_016764715.1. Taxonomy (GTDB): domain Bacteria; phylum Pseudomonadota; class Alphaproteobacteria; order Sphingomonadales; family Kordiimonadaceae; genus Kordiimonas. Next base: position 529 of record JAESRJ010000255.1, read on the forward strand.
CGGCCGATGGGCAAGCACCGTTCTTATATTTTACGCCAACCGGTGAAAGCGTACGCTTTGAGCTGGCCTTGAATAAACTTGGCCGTTCTGCCTCCATCAGCGGCAACACGCTTGGCGAAGTTTCATCAAGGCGTGAGCGCCGGTGATATTCGGCAAATCCATACAGCCCCTTGAATGGCCTTGCGCGGCAACTCTTGGCCTTCGCAAGAACGCGGCATGTGACGAAGGCTTTTCCTTGATTGAAGCTCTCGTGGCTTTGGCTATTTTTTCCTTTGCTGCAATTGCCCTTCTTTCGGTGCAAAGTGCCAGTGCGCGCGCAGTCGTTGCCCTTGAAGACAAATTACTTGCGGAAATAGTCGCTGAAAACGTGATGATTTCTTATCTGGTAGAAGGCAACAACGCCCGGAAAGGCACGACGGAACTTGCGGGTAGGCGGTGGCGCTGGAAGCAAAGCCGCCCGCGTCCGGCCGGCCAAGAGTTTGACCAATTTGAGATATCCGTTTCAACAGCAGATAGCACACAGGTGATTTACAGCATTACTCGATTGGTGAGGAACCAAGATGGCTCCTGATCAAACATCTGGAAATGACGCGGGTTTTACGCTGATTGAACTATTGGTGTCGCTTTTCATTTTTGCACTGATAGCCAGCACGAGTATGGCGTTCCTGTATCAGACGCTGGATAGCAAAAAAGTAATTGAAACACGCACCGCGCAAATCGAAGAACTGCGTATTGCGCGAACCATGATGAAGATGGATCTGCTGCAACTAAGCAACAGGCAAACACGTGGTACGTACGGTGAGGTTGGCGGCGCAGCGTTTCGCGGTGGCATTGTYMGSGGWGAAGGYACKTTTCTTCGRCTGGTRCGGCGCGGCGTWGCAAAYCCKGGCGGRTAYGCMCGGCGGCCMARYATGCAATAYGTAAGTTATGCGCTCGAAGGTGGCAGGTTGATCCGGCGAGTGAGGGCACGGTTAGATCCATCCGCTCAAACGCCCGTCCAGGAGCAGGTATTGCTGACCGGTGTTTCAGGGCTGGAGCTGAGTTTTCTAATCGATGGTCGGTGGGAAGACCGAACCACTGACGAAGGCCGAGATAAAAGCCCGCTGCCTGAAGCCGTGTCTGTTACCTTTACGGGCAAAAACTTCGAAAGCATAAATCAGCTGTTTCTGACATTAAGTGGGACCGGCGTATGATAAAACTGGTTCGAAAATTCAGTAAGGACGACGGCGCGATTTTGATCACGGTAATGCTAACGGTGGCGATCATGTCTGTGGTTGCCGTTACTATTCTGGAGCAGGTTGGCTACTCGATCCGCGTCAGCGCAAATGCCGAGGCGAGCAACCAAGCGCGCTGGTATGCCTTAAGTACGGAGGACTGGGCCCAAAGCCAACTGCAAGCTTTGCGCTTGGATAACTCGGACGACAGGCAAGAACAGGAAGGCGGCAGTAGCGGCTTTGTAGGCGCACGCACCAGCCTTTTGATAGGCGATATGCGTGTAAACAGTTCGCTGCGTCCTCTCCGGAATTGTTTTAATCTGAACAGTCTGGTCTCTGATTCTGAAACGGGCAAAGACGCCACAAATAAAGTCGCATTGGCGCAGTTTGAGCGCCTGATGAAAGGGCTTGATATTTCCGGTTATGTAGCGGAGCGCGTTGCAGCCTCTACGGCTGACTGGATTGATCCTGATAGCGAGACACAGCCTTACGGCGCCGAAGATTATGACTATTCTGGCCAGGTTATTCCGCACCGTACAGGAAATGTGCCGATGGCTGATGTTAGTGAGTTGCGGGCAATAAAGGGCGTTACACCAGCGCTCTATCGGCAGATACGGCCATTTGTTTGTACTTTGCCAAACAATAAAATCAGTAAGATCAATTTGAACACGCTCACTAGCCAAGAAGCGCCGTTGATTGACATGCTCTTTGAAGAAGATGCGATTGGATCAGCAGCGGAAGCAATAATCAGTGCGCGGCCAATTGGAGGTTTTTCTGACCTACAGCAATTGCTTTCAATTCCAGGGTTGGCGCAGTTTGATGTGGATACAAAAGGCAAAGAGAATTTTACGTTGAAAGCGCAATATTTTGTGATGACGACAACTGTTGAGGCGAAACGGGCGTATATAGAATTGCGATCGTTTTTTGATATTGATGGCGGCGCAGAGGCGTCGCTTATTCATAGGCATTTCGGGGACGAAACTTGAACCAACTGACACTATTTTTCAGCGCAGCAAATAAGCCAGAGATCGCCCGCTGGGCGTTGGTGGACACCGATAGCCGCTCAATCGTGGCGGAGGGTGAAGGCCTGGCTAACGCGAGTAATACTCATACCAACGGCCGTATAGTGCTGGTTGTCGACGGCGCAAATGTAACCACTAGGCATCTTGAACTGCCTAAAAAAATCACGTCACAGGTTCGCGCTGCGGTGCCGCAATTGCTGGCAGACCAACTTGCAGGCATTGAAGACCAAGCGCACTGCGCCATCGGCGACTTGGTGGAAGCTGGTAGACTTGTTGCTGTKGTTGGCAGTACGCACCTGAAAGCCCTCCTCGACGGCATGAATGTGGCAGGCTTYCGGCCTGACTTAGCAGTCGCMGACCACATGCTTTTGGGAGCAGCAGGAGACGGAGCTGTGCTTGTACAAGCAGAGGGGCGTAGCCTTTATGCTCACGGAGATGGTAGCGGCGCATCAATTGAAAAGGATTTGTTGCAGTTTGTTTTGCCGGCTCTGCTGGCAGGCGCGACATCAAAGGTAATTGTACGCGGCGCTGATAGCCTTCCGATGGTGCGTGCGGCCTTACCAAAAGGGGCAGAGTGCAGTGAGCAAGCGGTGCTGTCTCAGGCGGAGTTAACGGTAAGCATGGCCCGATTTGCGGCAGACTATGCAGGCGTTAATCTGTTGCAGGGGGCTTTTACAAAAAAGGCAGCACTTAAAATCGCGCTCCCATTTTGGAAGAGATCCTTGGCCCTTGCATTAGCAGCGAGCGTTTTAGTRRCTGCGCTTTTCATCGGCAAAGGCGTGCAGCTTAACAATCAAGCGACTGATTTGGATGCCAGGGCGCGCTCCGATATGAAGGCAGTGTTTCCGAAAGTACGCAACGTCCTTGGGTTGCGGGCCAAGATACGTTCGCTGGAAACCGCCGGTGAAGATAAGTTTCTACTGTTATCCCATGCCCTTTTTGTTGCATTGGCCGAGAYCGATACCGTGACGATAAAGCGAATGGAATATGATGCTGCGTCTGGCGAGCTGGTTGCGCGCGTTGAAGCGTTAAGCATAGAGGGTGTTGAGCATGTGAAAGCAACCTTGGCTGCGCGGCCAGATATTACAATTGCGGAACGAACGTCGGTGCAACAAGGTGCACGCACCGTAACCGACCTTGCGCTGGGGGTGAATTGATCATGCAAATAGCATTCATAGAAAATTTCCGTGAAAGTTGGCARGGGCGRGAGCCRTGGGAACGCGSYGTRCTGGCYGTTRTTGGCRTATTTGGCRTSGGKGTTTTCKYMTTCCTRTTGCTKGYMTTGCCRATCTCAAATTATTAYCAGAACGCGCAGTCTAATCTGRAYGCYGCCAGYCAAGARGCGCTGATGATTGATAACGCGCTCAGGGCAGGTGTGCAGTTGCAGTCGCGGCAGCCGCTCCGTAAGCTGACAGGCCAGGAGGGGTTCGAAGCCGCTTTGCAGGATACCGCAGCTGACTTGGGCATAGAAATTCAGCGCATGCAGGCAGAAGCTGACGGTGTTAGCAATATGTGGCTTGAGGCCGTTGAGCCTGACTTGCTCTATAGCTGGTTGATGGCGCTTGAGCGTGAATACGGCATATATGTAACGCGGGCCGAAATGACAGGCATGGAAAACAGTGACCTATTATTGGTGCAACTTCAGCTAAAATATACTTTTGGTGCTTAAAGGCAGGACGGGAATTATGAGTAATAACCTTAAAGGCGGCCTGTTGGCTTGTATGCTGATTTCTGCCTGTTCCGGCACGGCGCTGCAGCAAGACGGTMATCAAGKCTCAAAGGCGCTCGCGCCCGTTGTTACGGCAACTAAACAGCCCGCCAAACCAGTTGACGATGAGCTTGTCTTGCTATCCAGGATCGGTAACTTGCCGCGCCAAAACCTGGCGGAAAACAGCTGCGGCCTATTTCTGTGGGCTAATATGCCGCGGCGTACGATGGTGTTTTTCGCGGACAATATCTCAGCGCAAGCGACCGTAATGTTAGACGGCAGCGAAATGATAATACCGCTTACTAAAACCCGTGGTGACAGCGTTTACGGCTTATTCTCAACGCTAACCTACGAGAACGCTGGCTATACGGTAACGGTGTCTTACGAAGCCGAAATTCGAGACGGCCTCAGGAACGGCGCGGTGGTGCGCAAGGGCACGTGGCGCATCGTTGAAAAAGACGGTTGGGAAGTGATCTTGCCTGTGTCAGGYYTGATCGGCTGCACCTRARNTMAWTMKAKAWKGTGCCACTGCTTGCCACTCTGCGAGGAGTAACCGGGCTAAGAACTTTATTCTACGAAACAGGGTCATGGATTTTTTGACTTCAATTATTCTAGCGAAGACTTAGGCATCTGAGCCAACCTTTTTTGCAAGGTCGATCAATCGGTTGAAGGTACGGTAGCGATCCCACCCATCTATTACACCGTTATATAGGACGACAACCCGGACCCCGTTGGTGCTGTGCATATAGCTTGAAGCAGAAATCCCCCAGGAGCCTCCATTCCAGTCGTAGCCCCGCTTGCCGTCCAATAGGAGTTTCGTTTGCGCGGCTGCCATGACGGTCATTTTCCCTTCGCCAACAGCGAACAGGAACTTCGCCAAATCCTTAGGTGTTGAACTAAGGGCGCCAGCAGCCCAAGCCCAGGCATTGTAACCCGAGGGGTTGTCGCCGCTTATATCGACAATACGTTTGTCGGTGTATCTTTTTTGGCTATCGTAAACTGTGCCTTGAGAGATGGCCGAATCAAAGCTATCTGACATATAACTTCGCGCTATTTCGTCACTTGTTTCTTGCTCGCCCTCAAAGACTGTATTGGTCATGTTGAGTGGGTCTAGGATGCGKCTATGGTATATTTGCCCTAGAGGCATCGCGTCTTGTTTGGTGGCAATTAGGCCAAGCAGTATATAATTGCTATTTGAGTAATCGAAACGTACGCCGACGTTGAAACGGGCTGGCAGGCCGCGCACAAAATCAAGTAACTGCATAGGTGGCAATGTAATTTTTCTGCTGGCAGGGTCACGCCACGCGGCTGTACCGTACGACAATTGGTTAGTAAAGTTGGCGATGCCAGATGTGTGGTCCAATAGATGCTCGACCGTGATGCTTGTGGAATTAGCGATTCCTTTGAGAGTGTCGGCATCCAATAACTGGGYMAMWAAWSWATSCMGGNKTKAMMWTGCCTTCTTTAACCATCTGAGAAATCACCGCATAGGTGAAAAGCTTTGTGATGCTGGCTATCCGGATCATGGTATCTGGCGTCATCGGCTGCTGTTTTTCGATATTGGCCACACCAGCGGCGGCGAAAAATTCAACTTCACTGTTTGCAACAAATACAGAGACGCCCGGCACGCCGTCGGAAATATCTTCTATCAGCAGGGTATCAATGCCCGCAGCTGTCAATTCTGATAGACCTTGAGCATTCTGATTTATGCCAAAAACCAGTATAAATGCCGTCGCAACAATAGAAGGTAAATGTCTCATAATAGACCCTTTTCTCCATTTCTTTCTTTTGGAAAGTATCGGTGTGTTTTTTGGCCTGTGAGCTGTTGTTTATCGTCATCTGGGCCAAAAACTGTTTCAGGTCCTGGCCGATTTGCATTTGCAGCAGAATACGTCGGCAAGCTTGGGGGTGGCAATACCACTTGCCGCGCGTTGAGGACCGGTTAACCACGCGATGATTAACAGCTCGGATCTTTTTCCCCCGAATGACATACTGGGCGTATGAGCACGGAACTGCTTAGATCTCGCTAGTCGCCGACCTTAGTCCGTCATTCGGCAGCTTTATATCCTTTGTTATATCAATACCATTTTTAGACGAATTTTACTCAGTTATTGGAATGCAATTCTCCTTATGGTAGTTATTGAGCAGATAATCCTGACTAAATAGTCAAGATTATCTCGTTTTCTACCCAGTTCTGAGTGAAAACAATAACAATTTTTCGACAGCGTTTATCAGTTTACTCAATCTTCGAAAGGGGAGATTAATGTTGTTTCCAAGATTTACGAAAGTGTGTCTGGCGGCAAGTGCTGTGCTGTTTTTCAGCACCGCGCAAGCGGCTACTGCGGGTGACATAGTCATCACAGAAATAATGCAAAACCCATCCGCTGTGTCCGACAGCAACGGCGAATGGTTTGAAGTGTTTAACCAATCTACTCAAACAATTGATATGAACGGCTGGACGATCCGCGATGCGGGCGGCGATAGCCACACGATCAACCAGAGTGTAATCGTGGCTTCTGGCGCTTATGTGGTTTTTGGCCGCAATAGTAACAGTAGCACAAACGGCGGTATCAGTGTCGCGTACCAATATAGTGGCATCAGCCTCGCTAACGGGGCTGATGAAATTATCCTCACGGATGCAAGCGGCCAATTTGTGGACKAAGCCATTTATGATGGYGGATCCAGTTGGCCGGACCCAACAGGTGCGTCAATGGTTCTGTCCACCGTTCTTGTTGATAACAACGTCGGCGGTAACTGGTCGACATCCACCGAAACACTGCCAAGCGGCGATGAAGGAACACCGGGCAGTGGCCCTGATACAGTGTCCGGGGGCTCCGGAGGTTCAGGCGGTACGGGCGGCATTGTCATTACAGAAGTAATGCAAAATCCGTCTGCAGTATCTGATAGCCGAGGCGAATGGTTCGAAGTTTTAAATACTGGTAGCGTGGTCATAAACCTGAACGGATGGACGATCCGCGATGACGGCAGCGATAGCCATGTAATCACGAGCGATGTGTTTGTTTCGCCGGGCGCGTTTGTTGTACTTGGCCGCAATGATAATACCAGCCAGAATGGCGGCATTACTATGGGGTATGAGTATAGCGGCATCACGCTTTCTAACGGCGCAGATGAAGTCGTGCTTGAAGATACGAACGGTACCATCATGGATCAGGTGTCTTATGACGGTGGTTCTTCATGGCCTGACCCAACTGGCGCGTCGATGGAGCTGAACAACCCTGATAACGACAATGACGATGGCTCTAACTGGGCGGCAGCGACCGATACGTTGCCAAGCGGGGACGAGGCAACGCCGGGCTCTGGACCAACTGGTTCAGGTGGTGGTGGCTCCGGCGGTGGTGGTGGTGGTACGCCCCCGACGGCTGGCAGCTTCAATGTTTATTTCGGTAATACGCATGCACATACTGAATATTCAGACGGTAACAAAGCCACGGTGATTGACCTGCAAACAGGTGAACACACTCATATTGATGCCGATGGCAATGAGACCACCCATACTCATGACCATGACCACAGTCACGATCATTCCCACGATCATGATCATACCCACAGCCATGATCATGCCCATACCCATGGCAATGCCGCTACAACCACCGTTGTGCTGGAACAGGCGATCATGCAGAAAAATGATGCACTGGCAGCACGAAATCGCGCATGGTTTTCAGGCCGCGAAATTCTGGCGCTTAATCTGGTCAGTTCACCGGGATCGGGCAAGACCTCGCTGCTGGAACGCACGATAATTGACATTAAAGACAAT
>JAESRJ010000256.1 GCA_016764715.1 Kordiimonadaceae bacterium
TGAGTGATTTTCCATGTCGCCCCGGCCCGGCGCATCAACATAAASCCRCGCGAGAAAYTATCGATGGATTTATCTTTATAGGTGCCCGTCATTCTTGAATGCGTTGTCACCCAAGCCACATCACCCGCCTGCCCAGCATCCTGMGACAGAACTTCAATKGCCATATTCGGCAGAAATGCCATGTCGGATTTCATATGGCCACCCATGTACTCGGCTTTACTAACCTGTGCGTGGCCGCCCTCAATAATTAAGACAGCGTCGTCTAATAGTGCATCCACCGTATGAACATCGCCTGTCTGAAGCGCTTTGCTAAGCGCGTCAGCAACAGCTGCGGGGTCACTTAGTTCGCCGGGGTTCGAGTTTGTAGCGTTTTCGTGGCCGTGGCCTTCAMCGCCATTGTGCTCGCCCTCAACGCCCATAGCGGCGGGCGCTTCTGCGGCATCATGCGCGTTATCGCCAGCATGGTCGTGGCCCTCGCCAGAGGTAACAGGCAACCGCATAACACCTAGCCCATGCCGATAAACCAATTCTGCGCCGAAGTACCCAGTGGTGCCAATAAGCCCGGTAACAATTAAACTGGCAATAACCGTGGCGGACGAAATGGATTTCGCACGGTAGGTCCAGAAAGCGAAAACTAAAACTGCAGCGCTWGCCACTAGGGCCCACATGCGGTGCGTCTTCATTACTTTATGAGCTACATCATCGTGCGCGACGGAGCCAAACGCGTCAAAACCCGCAAGCAGCGTGAAAARTGTGATCCCTGCCCCAGTCCACAGTGTCCCTTTTGCTAACAAGGCAAAAGTATCCGACTTAGTTTTCGATGTCTGCGACAGCACAAAGAACRCGGAAGAAATAGTGATCAATGCAACAGTGAAATGAACCAGCATCGGGTGCCAGTTAGGGATAATAAAATCGCTCAATTTTCGTCCTCAACGCTAAAAAATATATGACCAGATAACAAATGGYGCCGTTGCCCTTTTCCAGCCGGCCAGCTGCGTGCCATGCCGACGACAAGTACGCTCTCGCCTATTTAGGCCCAAACAAACAACAAATAGTAAACAGTCAATTGAATTAGCGACCCTAACGTTAGACCCTGGTCCAGGGTCAAGCTGTTTTCAGTATGTCCATCGTTTACCAATCACAGACGTTTATTCTTCAACGCGCGGCGTACAAAATATCAGTTTGTTCCCCGCGGGATCAGCAATCGTCATATCATCGTAGCCCCACGACTGGTGCTGGACGCCAGGCCTTGCATGCCTATATTTCTTCGCGTTCAGAATCCGGCAATAGGCATTTACGTCGTCCATATCAATTCTGACGGAAGAGCCTGGCGTGCTATCCCCGTGATGCTCAGAGATATGCAGTAAACTTTCACCTAACTTCACACCGAAGTAAAGCGGCGTGYCTGGCTCAAGCCGGTGCTCAAAAACGATCTCAAAACCGAGAAAATCAATATAAAACGCCTTAGCAGCTTTTTCGTCAAAGCTACGGAAAATCGGTATAGGTTGCTTCCATCCAGACATCTTATTCCTCTCAGGTACAGGTCAACAGCAGGCACAAACTGGGACGCATCCAGCCTCAGAAACATACYCTACATACTAATAGGGACAATTCAATCAACAGGGCCTTTGACGCTCACAAAAGGGGNCATACCTTASGCCCTCGGCCACGGCGTTTACTGAAAAGCGTTATCGAAATAATGACGCACTGCACTTTGAACATGCCTAAATCTGTCGCCGCCCAGATGCTTGCCGCCGTACCAGCGCGTAACCACAATAATATGGTTCTGCAGCCCCTCGCGCTCCAGCATACGCGCAATGATCATACCTGCGCCGCTTTCGCCGTCATCGTTTTTAGAGGGGCCGGTTTCCTGAAGAAAGGCCCAAGTATTGTGAGTCGCTTTCGCGAATTTCTTCTTTTTGCATAGGGYTTTAATAAAGGCTTTAGCTTCAATGGTAGAGCTACAAGCCCCGCCAGACACCGCATACCTCGACCCGCGGTCCGAGATTATTCCTTCAAAAATAAGCATAGGACCCTATAGGGCGTTTCACTGAAAATTGTCAATTAGGMATACAACACCAGTNAAAAAACGCGCCCTATTGACTATGCATGACCACAGCCAAGGCCTRCCGCGTTATGCGCTTTTGCGTTTACGCAGCCACAGCATTTGGCTCGCTAGGCCGATCACATAAATCACCAAGAAAGCCAAATARAATTTCAGCAAAAACGGGTCTTTGATATCCGTGACAACCGGCGCAYCGGCAGGCAAGCGCATAAGACCATCAGTGATGGCTGGGATCATGTGGAACAGGAACGTACCTGAAAAAGCAGTAGCTTGCAGATAAGGTGCCAGCTTGCCAAATATAGAGGTCTTCGAAGCAACCATGCCTACAAGAAGCGCCAATAACGTTAGCACCGCAAGCGCATGAGCAGGTCCAAATTCACCGCGCCGGAATATGGCCAGCGCCGTAGCAGCCGCAATCAACGTGCAGACCAGAAAAATTTTGCTGGARAGATGCTTTGGCTCAATAACCTTATATTTCACCAGCGAAAATACGCCTGTGATCAGCGCCAACATGGCGATTATAGTATGAAACCACCCAAACAATGTAATTTCTGGCATAATAACCTCCCCTTAATACTTTTCCCTAGTGGGTGAACTAGAGCGAAGTTTCGCAAAAACCAAGTCGGCGAATTCCTTTAGACCAAAACGCAAAAACCCTTCTTCCTTCTTTACCATTTTACTATTCCATATTTGGCTCCATATATCGGTAAACGTAAACAAGTTTGATGTTGTAACTTTGTAGGAATGGAGCCGCCCATGGAATTTCAAGACCTGGTACGTGAACGTAGGAGCATTCGCGGATATCAAAACAAACCGGTGCCGCGAGCTGTAATCGAAGAAATCATCGAAATCGCCAAAGGCGCCCCTTCGTCCATGAATACACAGCCTTGGCATGTGCATGTGGTTACGGGCGCGCCGCTGGACCGGATCCGGCAAGGGAACACAGAAAACATGGTCTCCGGTGTCCCACCAAAACGCGATTTCCCGATGAAAGAAGCGTATGAGGGTCTTCACCGCAAACGGCAAATTGAGGTGGCGGTGCAACTGTTTGAAGCCATGGGCATAGAGCGCAACGACAAAGAGCGCAGAACCGATTGGGTAATGCGCGGTTTCCGCCAGTTTGATGCACCGGTTTCGCTCGTCCTTACGTACGATAAATGTTTGGAACCTGCTGCGATTAGCCATTTTGATCTGGGCGCGGTCAGCTACGGCATTGTGCTCGCTGCTTGGGAACGCGGCCTCGGCACCGTTATCAACGGCCAAGGTATCATGCAGTCAGACGTCGTTCGGAAACACGCGAATATACCAGATGATCAAAACATTATGATCTGCATTGCCATGGGCTATCCAAATGATGAATTCGTCGCCAATGAAGTAAAATCCCGCCGCGAAAAAACCGATACCTTCGTGCGATTTGTGGGCTTCGAAGACGCCTAATTTATTTACGCCGGAAAGTGGGATCGTTGGCTCGCTTTCCGGCGCCAAACATGGACACCATCTAACGTCAGTTCAAAAAAATATTTTTACGGCAATACCAATAAACACGATCACAATCACCACCAAATTTACCCACATATTTTTACGTTTTTTCTTTTTTCTAAGTGCCTCAACTTCATCTACGGTCAAATGATAGGCGTTATCTTCCGGTGCACCGTAGCGGTTACGCCAATTGTTTACTTCCACAGCAAGCGCTTCGGCACTTTCTTGTGCCCTACCAACTTTCAAGTTGGTAATGTCAAAAGTAATATCGGCGTCATAAACCCCTACCGTTGTATCTGCGAGCCTGCCCCTGTGAAGAGCATCGTGATTAGTATCTGAATAAGCACAAATAAGACGCGTGGTGTTATGCTGAATGCGCCGGGTCCGCGCGGCGAATACGCCCACATCCCGCCAAGAATGGAAACGGGATCGGTATATTGTAGAATATTCGATCCCTTCTGGTGAAAGGGTCAAAAAAGGCCGCCCCCTAAATACTGCGCTAACAATCAATACAGTAAAAAAAACGCCAACTGACAGCGTCACAATTGGCCATATTTCCGAGCTTCCAGCGCCAAGAGCAGAAAGCCACCAGAAGCCCACAACAGATAAGATTACGCCAATAAATATTAACAGTGCTAACCTACCATACGAAGGACCGTACCTTATATTTGTAGTCGTTTCAGCCCTGTTCATAACTCTCTCCCCAAAAAATCCAGCTCTATATAGACGACAGACACTATATTGGCATCCATCCAAATCCTACCAATCCACAAAGCGGCATTTTGCGTGCTGCCCTTTGTGCGGGTATGCAGCTATCTTCTTAAAGGCCAAGAAACCTCCCAGCCCGCAAGCGACGGGAAACGTCATATTTTCCTTTTCACTGTCGCAGAAAGGCGCAACAGTTTCAATGAGTACACTCATAACCATTGCCTAATTGAGGCATACCCTAAAATGCAAAAAGCCGCTCACAAAGAGCGGCTTTTTTAGTGTTTTTTCCGTTGGCTCTCCCCATCTGGGGAGGAGCCGCGAGTTTCATTTTCWAACTCAGCWATTTAACCGAACTGGTTCATTGTATTGTCATCGCCAGACGCTTTCAAAGCAGCTTCACCAGCGAAATATTCCTTGTGGTCATCACCTACGTCAGAACCAGCCATATTCTGGTGCTTCACACACGCAATGCCCTGACGAATTTCTTCGCGCTGAACCTGTTTAACGTACCCGAGCATCGCTTCTTCGCCGAAGTAGGCTTTGGCTAAGTTGTCTGTCGACAATGCAGCCGTATGGTACGTCGGTAGAGTGATTAGGTGRTGGAAGATACCTGAKCGCTTAGAACTATCACGTTGGAAGGTACGAATTTTTTCGTCTGCTGCCACACCCAGATCAGTCTTATCATAGTCAATGCTCATCAAGTCGGCGCGGTCATATGCGGATACATCCTTGYCTTCTGTTTCCCACGCATCGAATACCTGTTGGCGGAAGTTAAGTGTCCAATTGAACGACGGCGAGTTGTTGTAAACCARCTTCGCGTTCGGGATAACTTCACGGATCTTGTCAACCATACTCGCAATTTGTTCTACATGCGGCTTCTCGGTTTCRATCCACAGCAGATCAGCGCCGTTTTGCAGTGAYGTGATACAGTCGAGAACACAGCGGTCTTCCCCGGTTCCCGCTTTAAACTGGAACAAGTTTGAAGGGAGGCGCTTCGGGCGCATTAATTTTCCGTCCCGGTTAACAACAACATCGTTCGACGCTAAATCCTCTGCCGTCACTTCTTCATAATCAAGGAAGCTATTATACTGATCGCCTAGATCGCCGGGCTCTTTGGACACTGCGATTTGTTTGGTCAGGCCTGCGCCTRSSCTKTNCGSWMMRGRTRWCAMYRAYRCCGTTATCAACACCCATCTCTAAGAAAGCATAGCGGCAKGCGCGAACCTTCGCGAGGAAGTCCTCATGCGGCACGGTWACTTTACCGTCCTGGTGACCRCACTGCTTTTCGTCAGACACYTGGTTCTCRATYTGRAGSGCACAAGCACCRGCTTCGATCATCTTCTTRGCCAGTAGATACGTYGCTTCTGCATTACCGAAMCCGGCGTCAATGTCAGCGATGATCGGAACAACATGTGTTTGGAATTTATCGATCTTGCCCTGAACTTCCTGTTCCTGCGCAACATCGCCCGCCTTGCGAGCTGCGTCCAAGTCCCGGAACAACATGCCCATTTCGCGGGCATCTGCCTGCTTGAGGAAAGTGTAAAGCTCTTCGATCAAGGCCGGAACAGAGGTCTTCTCGTGCATAGATTGGTCAGGCAACGGGCCAAAATCAGAGCGAAGCGCTGCAACCATCCAGCCAGAAAGATATAGATAGCGCCCTTTGGTGGTGCCAAAATGCTTCTTGATAGAAATCATCTTCTGTTGGCCAATAAAGCCGTGCCAGCACCCGAGTGATTGCGTGTAGTCAGCAGAATTTGCATCATACGCTGCCATGTCTTCACGCATGACATCGGCCGTGTAGCGTGCGATATCCAGACCAGTGAGAAAACGGTTCTGTGCGCGCATTCTGGCAACAGCCTCAGCGTCGATACCGTCCCAGGTTCCGTTGTAGTCGTTGATCAAGCTCTGGACGTTTTTAATGTCATCTTGATAGTTCATGGTCTTGGTTCCGTCTGGTTTTCCAGAATTTTCATCAAAAGGCATCGCTTTTCTCCTCTACACAAATCCAACATCCCTCTTTTGGGAATGGCTAATCGGCCTTACCAACCGTGATAAGCGCTTTTCTCGATTTTTGCACACGCGAAAAAGTGGATTTGTAAAACTTTACAAACTATTTTGTAATGTTGTAAGGTTTGTAATAATTTTATTGTAAAGAAAGAACCAGACGTGACAAAGGAACGCAGCACATTCATGGGGCCCAGAATACGGCGCCTTCGTCGCGATTTGGGCCTCACACAAGTTGTTATGGCCGAAGACCTCGATGTCTCCCCATCCTATATAGCGCTTATCGAAAGTAACCAGCGCCCCGTCACGGCAACGATGCTGCTCAAACTTGCAGAAATTTACAACACTGATATTGCTGCACTGGCACGGGGCTCCGGGGATGGTTTCAATGCCCAAATGACGGCAGCTTTTAAAGCGCCGCTATTTGCGGACCTTGATTTATCGCCCGTGGAAATACAGGATTTCGGCAGCACTTTCCCCGCKACRGCRGAAGCAGTWATYCGCCTTTACACCGCCTAYCAGGAAGGTCARCTCGCMCTAGCCGACCAGACTGGYGGCGAGRYGTCCGGRCCTGAYCCYGTTAGTGARGCGMGRCGTTTCCTYGCWRCGCGCAAGAATTACTTTGTGGATATCGACAATCGTGCGGAAGAACTTGCACAGAATATCAAAAGAGCTGGTGGCTTTGAGAAATATTTTGCGGACCAACGCCTGAGGGTTCGGCACCTCCCCTCTGAAGTGATGGTCGGATTTACTAGGCGCTTTGACGTGCACCGCAAAGAAATTGTTCTGGACGAATCCCTAGATAATGCCAGCGCTACATTTCAGCTGGCGTCACAAGTGGTCTACCTGGAAATGACAGATGTCATTTCTGAGAGCCTAGCCAGCACGCGCTTTGACACCGAGAGCGGGGAAAAGCTTACACGTCGTGCCTTGGCGAATTATGCAGCTGGCGCCATAATGATGCCCTACCGCGCCTTTGCAAAAGCAGCTAAGAAACGTCTTTACGATATCGAAGCACTCGGCCGCCAATTTGGTGCTAGTTTCGAGCAAGTGGCACACCGCCTGACGACACTGCAAAAGCCAGGACAAGAGGGCGTGCCTTTCTTCTTCATCAGGGTGGACGCCGCAGGAAACGTTTCCAAAAGGCTAGACGGAGCAGGCTTTCCGTTCGCCAGACATGGCGGCTCCTGCCCGCTTTGGACCCTGCACAGCGCTTTCAGTACTCCGCGGCATGTCCTAACACAGTGGGTAGAGCTACCAGACGGAGAACGGTTCTTTTCCATTGTACGYACGGTAACTGCAGGGGGCGGCGGATATCAGCGGGCACAAGTRCAAAGGTCCATTGCCCTTTGCTGTGCATCGCAGCATGCCCACAAGCTGATCTATACCAAGGACACAGACATTTCCGCCGTTCAGCCTACACCCATCGGCGTAACATGCCGCTTGTGTCATCGCGGCGACTGCCTAGCGCGCGCAGAACCGCCCATAGGCCGTTCGCTGCTTTCCGACGACATTCGAAGACCAGTAACGCCGTTCGGATTAGCAGACCCCTGAGCCTGACCGCCTGAAACAGCTGACAAAAGAGTAGTGATTAGCTTCCAGCCCTTTGGGGATGGGCCGTAAAAAGAGACTAATTTTAGTATCCTGATCCGGCGCACAAAATGGCAGAACGGATTTTAGCTGATGACATTCGGGACCAGCCTTACGCGCCTTTACATCTCCCKTTTCCTCCTCACTGTCGCTTTGCTTGTCAAGACTATTGAAAAACCTGCACTACCTCAAAACGGTCACCGTCAAAATACAAAAAACTGCTCACAAGGAGCGGCTTCTAAATCGTACCGAGGGTAGACTTGACCTACCGACACACAGATATCCACCAGCTACCAGTTCGTCATATTGGCTTCACCACAACTGGAGGGTTGCGGCCCTGCGGCCTGTATCCCTACCAGCAACATCCCCACCAGCAACAGAGGATGTT
>JAESRJ010000257.1:0-7874 GCA_016764715.1 Kordiimonadaceae bacterium
AGAAGCGGCCTCAGTACGCTCGGCTCGCGTGTTATTCTTATTAGCCATATACCGCTCGCCGCCTTGGCATTGGTCATTGCCTTGCTTGGTTGGGCAGGCAGTTCAACCGGAGGATACGGACAACAGCTTTTCGCGGTTATCAGCGTGCCAAATATCGCACCGCAAGGAGAGGCCCTACAAGTGGTTGAGATTTATGCGCTGCACAAAACACTTGTGCCGATATTTCTTGGCTTGCTTCTGCTGCATATTTTAGGGGCTATCGGGCACAGCATTTGGTTTAAAGACGGCCTGCTACGTTCAATGTTCCGTCAGTCCCGTTAGCTTCGTTAGGTTGCTTCGTCGCCCACACGCACAAAAAAAGGGCCGCGTTTCGCGACCCCTTTCTCACCTGTAGCCCTGAACCGCCACTAGATACCTAAATCTACTTTTTCGCTAGCACCGGATACGCGTAGCTATAGATCCAATCCTCTTTTTTTGCGGGAACGTGGCAACCCATGCATTCAGCACGGAATGATTTTGTTGGAGAGGTCGTTTTGTCGCCAGCGTCAAAATACGCCCAACCCCAGCCTTTGCCCCATAACTGATTTTTGGGGAAACGGTTCTTGCGGTCCTTTATCATCACGAACCAACCGGAAATTTCGGTTGCCCAKGCAGCTTCGCCRGTTGTCAGCGTTGCTGACTGGGCAAGGAGCAATTCTTTGATTAGAACCGCTCCGTCGGGGAATTCCCCTGTAGTCCGAAAGGCATCAATCGTAGAGCGCTGGCTATATACAACGTGTTGGCCAGTGACTTTACCGTCATCACCGGTGAGGGCCCACGTACCAAGAACCGCCCAATCTCGGCGAAAATCRGCYTTGGGCATATGGATTGATCCATCYTTACCYACCATTTCYTGCCAAACTTTCTCAGTGCTGTAATCGCCYSCKTTAGCGGAAACCGTTGCTGCAGCAACGACAACCGCCAGCCCTAAAAGGGCATTCAGTGTTTTCATAACCATCCTTTAYGTGTTGGCTTCAACTCGCTACTCCTATTTACGCGCAGCTTTACTCGCAGCCCGTAGCACCGGATAATATTGGGTAAACACCCAATCATCAGCAGCAGATGCCTCATGACATGCATTACAGCTTGCTTTTGGAAAAGCCGTAGCCGTCTTTTCATAAGGCTGGCTTTGATGGCCAAACGAGAAATAGGCCCAGCCCCCAGGCTGATCAGGGAAACGTTTATTGTCTTTCACCGTAAGCTCTAATCCAGCAAACTCACCTTGAAAATAACCGGTCCCGCTTGCCTCGTCTGTAGACCCATCTGGGTTGGCGTCGTCTTTACCGAAAGTAAGAACGAGTTCCTTRGCGATCTGMGTRCCTTCTGGGAACTTACCGGTTGCTTCAAAAACTTTGTAAGCACTTGGCTCAATATAGACATTATGGAACTCTGGGAACGGYGCYTTACCGCCGTTTAGTGCATTCGGCGTCASCGGTGTGCCGACGTAAATCCATTTGCGCCAGCCGTCGGGCCGGTTAACAGCGCCGTCCTTGTTAAAGTGCGCCTCCACTACTTTCATTGTATTCTCAATCGCTGTATCCGCTGATACAGACTGAGTGGGATAAACTGTAAGGGCAGTAACCGCTACTATTGCGGCCATACCCAGGGGTAAAACAACTTTCAAATTCATTAGAAGCTCCTCCATCAAAACATTTTCTACACGGCCTACCCCTTTTGGTAGCGGGGGAGGCTTTACGGTGTCAGTAGTTGGTCCACCTATAATTTGTGGGCAACTCATGCCAGTGCTCTCGGAACAAAAGATAATCACAGCGGAAGGACAAACAATGAGCATTCGTCCATTAGAACTGTCTCATCGTCTTAGCGTCTTGTGTGTGCTAAGGTGCCCTTCCTAGAACACGGGGGTTAACCAACCTTTAAGGGCCGCCTAAATGGATGTTTTAAGTGATATACTGGAGACCCTTAGCTTTAAGGGGTCGCTTTATTTTACCACCGAGTTTTCCCGCCCCTTTGGCATCGCCGTGCCCAGCAATAAAAATATCGTACGATTCCATCTAGCGCTCAACGGCTCTTGCTGGATCCGCCTTGCAGGACACAAAGAGGGCGTGCTGCTWCAGGCTGGCGAAATGTTTATTATCCCACGCGGTTCGGCACATGATCTTGCTGATGATCCTTCTTCGAACATCACAGCTCTAGATCAGGTTCTTGAAGCCGGGCATCTGCAAGACGGAAATTACCTTGTTTACGGCGGTGACGGAAAAACGGACAGTAAAGATGCCACGAGACTTGTTTGTGGGCAGTTTGAGTTTAACGAGAACTTTNAACCAMYSSCYSMWWRRTGWNGCYMMYRNACNACAYCNCTRRYYWCAGNNCAAANARGCMRMGSMRTWYGCYWKKTTYRWYNCCGCSWTRNAAAKTTATGTCCTATGAAAGCCAACAGGCCAAGATGGGTAATGACGCAATTATTAAGCGGCTATCCGAAATTCTGTTTATTCAGGCCGTGCGTGTGTGGAATGGCGGCTCCGCGCAGGACAACAGCTTTGTAAAAGCCGTTGCGTGCGTCAATATCGGCCGCAGCCTCCAAGCCCTGCACGCTGAGATCAACAAGCGCTGGACGGTGGAGACACTCGCCAAAGAAGCGGGACTGTCACGATCGGCAYTCTCAAGTAACTTCACAAAGATGATGGGCACGCCGCCTCTCAAATATCTAACGATGTGGCGCATCCAGAAGGCCCGGCATATGTTGCTTGAAAGTGGGCTGTCAATTGATCAGATCGCGGAAAACATTGGCTACCAATCCGCCACTGCCTTCTCTAAAGCATTTAAGAATGATGTAGGTATTGGCCCAGGAAAGTTTCGCAAAGAAAAGAAGGCAGCTTAAACAAGCTGCCGATTTACAAGGGCATTAGAATAAGTTTTACAGCGCGGCTAGACAAAATGGCAGGAATGACATTTTGGTATGCCGCAGTGACATTGTTGAAAAATCCCTTATACAGGCACTATCGTACAATTTAAGGGGTCCTTATGAAGTTTTCCTACATACTAGGCGGAGTGCTGCTTGCAGGCGTTGCTACGCAGGTTATTGGTGCCAAAATTATTGGTAGCGGTGTCGAAAGCAGTTTTAGAACCGCAGTCGGTGCATATAGCGAACAAACCAATGCACCCATCAGCATCAGTTCAAGCGATGTGGGCTGGTTCAGTTCACGTTACACGTTCAGCATTGCCGTTCCGGAAACGCTTTTTACCAGCCTGAAAGACGCCGGCCTTAAGATCAAAGATAACGGCGAACAACAAAGTTTTGATTTTGAAGTTGAGGCCACACACGGGCCGCTTATCTTCAATGATGGCCTTCACTTTTCTGCAGCCCGTATCAGCGGCGACATTGGGTTCGATCTGGACGGTCTAGCAGGTGATCTACTTCGGGAAAACCTGAGTGAAGAAGAACTGTCTCAAGCTGCACCGCATTTAGAGAAGCTCTTTGACGCCCTTAAATATAACTACAGCATTGATATTGGCTTTGACGGGAATATTCTATTCAAGTCCGTCGGCAAAGCCAACGAAGTAGACCTGGCTGATATTTCAACCAAGGCATCAGATAGCGATATTGAAACTGGCATCACCAAACTTGTTCTTAAGAACGGTGCTTCACTTTCGCAGTGGGCKTTCAATAGCAGCGACCGTACCATGGCAATTGACGTCGACTGGGACGGCCTCGATTTTGAGCTGATAACCTACGGTAAAGAAGCCAATAACATTGAGTTTAGCGTTGGAGCACTAGATTTGAGCGGAGGCTATGCGGGCCGCGATGACAAGTTTTGGGTCGGCGACATGGCCTTTGATATGAAGTCATTCGGGTTCAAGATGCGCTCAGGCGAGCAAAGTTTTGGCCTTGCACTTGGCGAATTCGCGGGCTCGGCTGCTACAAAAGCTGTGGCGGACAATGATACACTTATCCAATCCGTGGGCAAATTTGGCCTATCCGATATTGGTTTCTCATTCGCAGGCAATGAAATTAAGCTTGATCAGTTCTCGGTGGATGTGTCCGTAGAGAACCTGCAGGCCTCGTTGTTGCAGGCGTACAATGAACGCTCCAACAAGGCAGCATATGCTGGCAAACAACTAACACCTAAGGAGCAATTCTCCTTTCTGGAAGAAGACCGTTTCAAAACAGACGTTGACCAGCAGTTAAACGCGATTCCAAAAATCAGTATAACCGATTATAGCATGGCCCTAAACGGTGAGGAAATTGGCCTTAAGGGCTTTATTCAGCTCAATCAAGGCATGAGTATTGCGGAAATGAAAAAGGGTCAAAAACCTTGGGAGTTCTTTGACGGGGAATTTGATTTCCGTCTTTCCCCTACCATGGTCAAAGCCCTTGCCTACAACTTCATGAAGATGAGCAATCCTGCAGTTACTGAAGCGCAAGTCAATCAAATCGTCGATGCGCAGATCGGCCTATATAGCCAGCAAGGTTTTATTGTCTCTGAAGCAGATAACTTCATCAGTAATGTTACGCTTGCTTATGACCTTCTGACGGTAAATGGCAGGCCAATAATGGCAATTAGCCAAGCTATGGACGGCGCAGCGGCCAAATAAGGTCAAGGCAGGCAGCGTAATAGCAAAGCAGAAGCATAATACAAAGTCATAATTCGAAAAATCTAAGGGGCCTCTCCGGGCCTCTTTTTTTTACGGAAYGATCAACGCACCTTCACTCAAACGATTGATCCAACAGACTAATCGTTATTGGCGTTCACTCCGACTTTCTCGGCGTAGAATTTCTTGATTTCCGCGATATCTGCGTCCATATCCCCTGTTGGGTGAAACACTGGCCCAAACCCAGTGGTTTTGGTTTTAGCGTCAACGAAACCGAGCACAATGGGCACGCCCGCTGCAAGCGCTATGCGGTAAAAGCCGGTTTTCCACTTCTTTACCTTGCTGCGCGTTCCTTCTGGCGTGATGCAAAGCTGCATAATGTCACGTTCTGCAAATGCCAACACCATTTGGTCAACCATGTCCGCAGCGCCTTCTTTGCTGCGGTGTACGGGCACGCCGCCCAAATAATAAAAAATCCGGCCGAAGAAGCCTTTGAACAACGTATGCTTGGCCATGAAGTTAAGCGGCAACCTGTTGATGCTAGTAACCGCGAGAAAAAATAGGAAATCCCAATTACTGGTATGCGGTGCCGCGATCACGACCACCTTTTTCAGGTTTGTGCATCCCGGCGCAAGCTTCCAGCCCCACATTTTAAGGAACAGCTTTGCTGCGCCGCTCATCATTGTAGCAAACAAGGCATTGTCGTAAATTTGTTTTTTTTGCACCGTACCCGAAACTCCACTTATACCTTCCTCTTAGCGTAACATTCTTCGCTACGCCACAAAAAGAAAAGCGGATAGGAGTTATCCTATCCGCTTGGTAGAAGTTGTACTGAATGATCAGGCAATACAAACAGCACGATCTTAGTCTTACCGCTCCCAAGATCTCAGGCAAGAACCGAAGGAACTTAACTCAAAGGATTGCAGGCCTTATGCCAGAAATTAAATCCTTTTTATTCAATTACTTATTATGCCCTGCTTCGAATTGAAACAAGTTACGAGCCACAGAAGTGTTTCATTTTGGGGCAAATCCCAATTTGGCACATCCGCACGCGTTAAAGGCCAGCGTCATTCATACAGATCTCATCGCAACCTCAAAGACATCCATATCATGATCGTCAATCCAAAGGTGAGGCGCGACCCGCAGCATTTCCCCGCGCAGAGAGGCAAAGACACCCGCGTCCTTTAGGCTTGCCAACAGATCCCTGCCCTTGGAGCCAACATAAAGGCCGAGCATGTGCGGTGAACGAAACTGGTCTGGTACGGCGTTAAACCCGCATTCTGCCGCCGTTTCGCAAAGCCGGGTGTTGATCGCTTGCAAAGTATCCGCGATGTTCCCAACACCCCATTCCTGCAGTTGACGCAGCCCTTCGACGCAAATCGGGCTAAGAATGAAATTAGAGCGTTCCCCCATATCAAAACGTCGCGCTCCTGGCTGATAACTGTCCTGGTAGTTTACAAGACCAGCAAAATCTTCGCTGTCTTTCCGTGCAAGCCAGTTCTGCTCCAGCGGTTGCCCTTCTTGCTGGCGCGGTGCCACATACATAAAACACAAACTGTAAGGCCCCATAAGCCATTTATAGGTACCAAACACTGCAAAATCAGGATCGATCTCAGCAATGTCCGTCGGCATCGCTCCAGCAGACTGAGTCAAGTCCAGAACCAGTGCCGCCCCTAGCTTTCTACAGGCCTTTGAGACCTTAACCAAGTCGATAAGCGCGCCCGATGACCAGTGAACTTGCGGCAACGCTACAATGGAATACGCAGCGCCAGGATGGTCCAGTGCTTCTAGAATTGCGCTGGTCCAGTCGTGGTCTTCAGGCGTTGGTACCGTAACGATAGCACCGCCTGCTGCTTTGGCGTTTTCTTGCCATTCATAAATATTGGAAGGAAACTGATCCTCAATTACAAGGACGTTCGATCCCGCTTCAATGATAAGGTTTTTGCCAGCCGTTGCTATCCCGTAGCTAACGGACGGAATAATCGCAATATCATCCGCTCTCACATTAAACATGCTGGCTGCGTGATTACGGATCTTGTCAGAGGTTGGGTTAAAATCTTCAGGGAAAACCTCCCAGGGCCGACCATTCTGAGCCGCTGATACAGCTCCAATTTCTTGCTGAGCCTTCGTAAGCGGTGTCATATAAGCTGCATTCAGATAGCAAACATCACGAGGAATATCAAAAAGATGACGCTGGGAAGGCAAGATCACAGGATGGCTCCATGAATTGAGGGAACAATGGCAAGACCGGCTCAGCATATAACCAAGCCAGCACCATACGCGAAACAGCATTTTTGTTGTATCAAATGAGAGAAACTACTAGCGCGCGCCGAGGAGCCGTTCGTAGGCAATCAACAGTACGCCRGCAACTGGCTTTGCAAAACCRGCGGCCTCGAACATGCGAGCCAACTTGGTTTTATCACCGCGCGCGACGCTGGCCTCAATAAGGGCAAAGGGTTTGCCCAGCAAAACAGCAAGCGCGCTTGAGAACAGCCGCACATTTCCATTTTGAAGATAGTTTAAAACCACGTCTGAGTTTAGAGCTTTGGCGCTGTGAAGTTGGCGCAGATAGTTTTCAATCTCCCGCAGCGGGGCCATTTCCAATGTGCGAGAGAAAACCTGGCGGTTCGCAAGCGATACAAGGTACGAGGCGTAATCCGTGGACAAGTCGAATTTTTCAGTAAGGTATTCACCGTATTTTTTGGCAACTTTAAATACAATACGCTCAACCATTTCGGCTGGCAGGTCTGCCCGCTGTGCCAATTTTTCCATCAAACTACGGTCGGCGGGAAAACGGTCCACAACCCTATCAGCACTGCGTTTCGATACGTCTGCGGTATCGTTATCCACCAGTATTTCTACGGCACTTTGAGCCGCAATGTCGCTGATCGCAAAACTAACCGCTTCAGACAATCCTCTGCGGGTCGCTACAGCTTCTTGCGCGTAATCCTCGCAGGTTTTTACGATTTCCTCTAGAAAGGCATCATCCATCGCCTCAGACGCCACAAGAAACGGCATCGAAACTTGCTGGATATCTGTCGCAAGTACTTTCAAAATATCCTTGGGCAGAAAGTTACATGCTTTAAGTTCATTAGACAGCGCTTCTCGTACCGAAATCGCAACATCTTCAACCAATACCATCGCGATCTGGAAAGCAGCCTTATTGTCGGACCCACTGGCATCTTCTGCCAGTATACGACCAACTTTATGAGCTATTTCTT
Source organism: Kordiimonadaceae bacterium (assembly GCA_016764715.1). Classification (GTDB taxonomy): domain Bacteria; phylum Pseudomonadota; class Alphaproteobacteria; order Sphingomonadales; family Kordiimonadaceae; genus Kordiimonas. The sequence continues at coordinate 7,812 of JAESRJ010000257.1, forward strand.
GCCGTGCCTTCAGGCTTAAACTTTTTAGATCAGTAACGTCTGTCACAAACAAACTCGCATATC
>JAESRJ010000257.1:7879-8233 GCA_016764715.1 Kordiimonadaceae bacterium
ATAGAACAAATTGACCCACYAAGSTGGCCATACCCTGTATTCAGCGTAAATACTATTCAATAATACTAATCAGTTCCAGCAGGTTTTAGTCCTTTAGCGAACCGCGCCGCATTCAGAACATAAACCTCGGCTGATTTCTTGATTAGTTCCAATTCCTTATCGCCAAGTTGGCGCACCACCTTCGCAGGTGAGCCAATGATTAAGGATCCGTCCGGGAATTCTTTGCCTTCAGTCACCAGACTATTAGCTCCTACAATGCTATTGGCGCCGATTTTAGCATGATTTAAGATTGTACTGCCCATTCCGATCAAGCTATTATCGCCAATCGTACAGCCGTGCAGCATCACTTGGTGC
>JAESRJ010000258.1 GCA_016764715.1 Kordiimonadaceae bacterium
ACATAGAAACACCCGCTGACCAGTGCGATTGACCCCGTGGCTAACGCTCCACTATATCCTTGATAGTAGAAATGCTGTTGCCCGAACAATATCGCCTGTAAAACGACCGCGCCTGCGACCGCAAACGGCGCTTTTGAAAACACCCTTTCAAATCGGGAAAACAAGAATCCCCTGAATAATAGTTCCTCTGTGAAGCCGCCAATAACCCACGCTGTGATAACCCAGTAAATATAAACAGACAGGTTCCCTGGAATATTGGTAAACCTATGCTGAAACCGTGAGTTAATCTCCGAAGTGCCGGAATTTCCGGCCAAACTCGTGGAGCTTATCAGGGCCTCCACCAACTGGCCCAATACGATAGTTATAACCAATATCGCCAGTGTCCACGCTAGCATCCTTYGCAGGCTTTTCGGGCGCCTCAACCCAACATCATTCCAATTTTCGTTAGACGCCTGTAGCCGTATAGTCGCCACGCCCAAGCTTGCAACTAACGCTAACGGGCCCGCGTATGTCCATAGGTCATCAAAACTGAGCAGCGCCGYTTTTACAGTAAACAGCGTCCCCAGCACCAGAATCAAATCCATGATCGCAGTTCGGACAACATTCGAAGTMGGTCCCGTAATTGTCATATCAACGCCTCACACTTAGGAACAAACTGGTTCAGCCCAAACACCAATTAGGCGGCTGTTTGCCTCTCGGATCCGCAGGGTGAGGGAATAGAATGAAGTCTCCATAAGCCTTAACCCGGGGCTTATCACCCATTTCGGCCAAAGCCATTTGTATACCCTTCACGATTGTCACAGGTAGTTCCAAGATATGTTCGCCGCGGCGAGCACTGTCTTCTGGCGTGAATGCCTCAGCGGCAATAGCTTTCATTTCCACATGCCCACCAAGCAACCAGCGAACGTCGTTTTTTCGCGTAAACTCAGCAATACGGCTCATAGATTTTACGTAGGTATCAGTTAGGTCGCATTGGAAATACAGCCTGCCAGGATAGACAACATCCCCGCTGAAAAGGACTTTTGTGACAGCRTCAAAAACCATTACATGCGAAGCGTGATGTCCAGGTGTTGGGATAATGTCTACGCTGCGACCGCCAAGCTCAAATGATGCCGTTTGGGTAGGCCAGTTTTCAATTTTGAAGAAGCTAGCGAYGGCCTCWGGGCTGTGGCCGACAACGAAAGTGTTTGGACGGTTACGGAAACCAGCATCCCCTCCAACATGATCACCGTGTCCGTGAGAGTGCATAACGACCAAATTAATGGACTTACGTTGGTTCTGAACAAGCCATTGATYAATATGGCCGTCAACTACCTTCCGCAGGTCCACGCCCCCRACMCCTGTATCGATCAAGAGTACTATTTCCTGACCAAAAATGAGGTAAAGAAAAGGCGCTTCAAAGGTAGTCTTCAGCGATTGCCGAATAACATATGTATTGMGATCCAGTTTTTGTGAATGGAATGCTGGTTCATTTTGGTCACGCCCCGCGTTCCACTGGTAAGGGAATAGCGACGAAGCGCCGTGGGTATCAGACACTTGAGAATATTGCGGATCAACCGCGTCGGCTGTGATTGAGCCAGCGGAAGCCAGGACCAGGGACGTAACAGCAAACAGTTTAGGAAAAAACATGAGCAATGACCTTTGGGCGTGAATATTTGAACGTTAGTTCGTTGATGGGCCTTGAAGAGCTTTGACACGGTCAAGAATAGAAAGGCGACTGAGCGCTTCCAGTGCATTGATGGCAACCGTGGGGAGGTCGCATCCAATTTCTTCAAAAAGACCAGCGAACGCTACTTCCGCTTCGGCAAGGCGCGATTGCAACGAACGAAATTGGATCTCACCTTTAGCTGTAAGCTTAAGCACTTTTCGCCGCCCATCTCTCGGGTCAGACATGCGCTCTACGACACTGAGTTCAAGCAACAGGTCAACACGCTGTGTCACGAGCTGGTGTGGCTGATCAAGTGTTTTGGCGATGTCTGCCGCAGACATGGGGCCTTGCTCACCCAGCAGCAGCACAGACGACACGGCGCGCGACGGAAACCCAATATCCACATCTGCCAAAAGATCATCTCCTTGTGTCACAATAAGCTCCACTAGGTGTCGAAGAATGTTTGCTACAAAAGCACCGCGCATGGGGTGATTATTTATAAAAGCATTAGTAGGCATAGGATTCTCACTATTTATACATTCAATTGCACAACTGATTGTATAAATAGGTAATCACTATGCTTCACACTGTCAAGCACTCAAAGCTGACGCACTCGACTTTGCAGAAACATCACCGGTTTCCTTAATCAACATTCGAAAATGAAGGCACAGCTAGTGTTTGGGGACCCACAAAGAAWCGCAAAAAAAYTTGTCAGGGTAAGGTCACTTAAGGCGTCTTACCTGACMAACCGGGTTCTGCTRTTAYAGCCCTGATGCGGGAACNAAAAAAAGGGCAGCCAAATGGCTACCCTTCTTCGCGTCTGGCCTAGTGGCCTCAATCGCTCCCGTCGTCTTCGTCATCATAGATATATTCAACGGACCATTTCGTACAAATATAGTTCCCGCGCACCGTCTCATACCGTAGGCATGTTCTGATTTCTCTCGGCGGGCTATAGGTCTCGTTCTCGTAGCGGTGGCGGCCATTACTATCATAGTCGCCGTCATATCTGTCCTCATCTGCGTACTGCACGGAACCATATGACCGGTCGTCCGACGCTGCACTAGCGCCAATGCTAGCGCCGACAATGGCCCCTATCGCTGCGCCTGCACCGCGGTTATAGCCACCATCGATCTCAGCACCGATTATGCCGCCGACAATGCCGCCCAGCAATACGCCGGCAAGTGTATCGCTGCCGCCATTGCTATAGTATCCTGCGGAGGAATAATTGCTGCCGCCATGCACATTTGGGCAATAGCTGCCATAATGATAATGGTGGTGCCGGTGGTTCCAACCCCAGTAAGATCGCGTGCCAAAATAACCGCTAGAATATGGCCAATGTCCAAAGAAACCATAGTCGTCACCGGACCAATAACCGTGTCGGTACCTGCTGCCAAAGCCGTAGTTATAGCCACTTGAGTAGCCAAAGCCATAACTTCCAAACGAATGGCCGAAGCCGCCATAATAGTGGCCAAAGCCTAGGAACAAGCCAAAGTTATTATGGTGACCACCCCCGCGATGGCCTCTTCTGTTGCCGCGATTGTGGCCTCGGTCCCGCCGGTGCCCTCGGTTAGTAGCATAGTTATTCCGCCCGCGACGGTGATCAGCGCGGCGTTCACGCCGGTTGCTTCTATCGATATTATTACCGCGCCGCCTACCAGTGCCAAACCTCGGCGTAGAATTATTRTCRCGCACTATTGGAACTCGGCGTCTGCTACCTTCTCTGTACCCATCCTGCCTGCCGCCGTTACGGTTACGCGATTGGCTACGCCCGGCATTCTGCCTGCTATTTCGATCTTTGTGGACAAAAATTGGCGCTTTAACTGGTGCGTCCGTCAATTTTTTATTCGGAGTACGCGATTTTGTCCGGTTCTGACGATTGCTGTTCTGTCGCCTGCTGGTATTGCGGGCATTCCGACGCAGAGTATCATTGCCGGCGTTCTGACGCCTATTGCTGGTACTGGCGTTCTGACGCCTGTTGCTAGTACTGGCGTTCCGCCGACGAGTATCATTGCCAATGTTTTGACGCCTGCTGTTGTTGCTCGTGTTGGTCCGCCGAGTATCATTGGCAATATTCTGACGTCGATTATTATTGCTGGCGTTCCGCTGCCTCGATTGGCGGTTCACTCGGTCATTGCGGTTATTACGGCTGGAAGCTTCTCTGTTTACTTGGCGATTACCTGAACGCCGAACTACCGCGTCCCTATTTCTATTACGCCCGTCGCTGGAGGCACGCTGGTTGCTACTGTTTGTCCTCGCGTTGCTGCGATTGCGGGTTTGATTATTATTGCGCTGCACCGTTGCCCTATTGCGCCGCTGTGGCTGAGCCTGCGCACGCCGTTGAGTGTTGCTTGACCGCGCGCGGGGCTGACTAGGCGGCCGCTGTTTTACCGTCTGCGTTTTGGATATCTTTATTTTCTTGTCGCGCTTGTCATCTGCAAGAACGGCTGTGCTTGGCACCATAAATGCGGCAACAACCAAGAGGGCTAAGGACTTATGTAACATCAATACCTCCGATACGTTTAAGCCATGATACCGCAACAAAGCTGAACTGCAAATGAACCTACTGTAAAGRTTAGGTTTACGACCAGTCAGCGGCAAGCGCGCACCTTGTCATGCTGGCACAGTGACATGCCGCTATGGCGAAATTGAGGCAATACTATAACAAAACTGATTTATTCTTAGGTGCCATAAGATCCTTGTTTTTAGCGCCTAAGCACAAAAAAAGCCCACCAAATGGCGGGCTTTTAAATMCTTAGATAATTTGTCTACTACGCGTCGAGCTTCGGCTTCAGCAGTTTATTAACGACACCGGGGTTTGCTTTCCCGCCTGTCGCTTTCATTACTTGGCCAACAAAGAATCCGATCAGCTTGTCTTTACCACCCCGATATTGCGCAAGCTGATTTGGGTTGGCTTCAATAATACTGTCGATAATAGCTTCGATTTCACCACTATCAGAAACCTGCTTAAGGCCTTTTTCCTCAACCACAGCACCAGCGTTCTTGCCTGTTTCAAACATCACTTCGAACACGTCTTTGGCAATTCGGCCTGAAATAGTGCTGTCTTCAATAAGTGCCAATAGCTCAGCACCTTGCTCGGCAGTTACCGGTGTATCAGCAATTGTTTTGCCAGCCTTATTCAAAGCGCCGAACAAATCACCCGTCAGCCAGTTAGCGGCCTTTGAGGCAACTGATGCCATATCTTTCTTCGAGGCCGCCACCAATGCATCAAGCAGCAGCTCATAGAAGTCCGCTTGTGCTTTCTCAGCAACCAGCACACCGGCTGTATAGTCAGTCAGCCCCAGTTCCTCAACAAACCGAGCGCGTTTGGCATCAGGCAGTTCAGGTAAAGTGGCGCGAGCGGCTTCGATRAACGCATCATCAAACTCAAGCGGCAACARRTCTGGATCAGGGAARTAGCGGTAATCCTGCGCGTCCTCTTTCGACCGCATAGACCGTGTTTCGCCCTTAACAGGGTCAAACAACCGTGTTTCCTGCACAACAGTGCCGCCGCCTTCGATCAAAYCCACCTGACGGCGGGCTTCAACTTCAATGGACTGACGGACAAACTTGATGGAGTTGAGGKTTTTAATCTCGCAGCGYGTRCCGTARGGYTCACCCGCGCGCCGCACGGATACATTCACATCAGCCCGCATGCTGCCTTGGTCCATATTRCCGTCGCAAGACCCAATATACCGCAAGATCGAGCGAACCTTGGTAACATATGCTGCGGCCTCTTCAGGAGTGCGAATATCCGGGTCAGACACAATTTCCATCAACGCCACACCCGACCGGTTCAAATCCACGTACGTATATTGTGGATGCTGATCATGCATGGATTTYCCGGCATCCTGCTCAAGGTGAATGCGTTCAACACCAATATCTTTGGTTACACCGTCGCCCATATCCAACGTCACGACGCCAGGACCAACTATCGGATCTTTAAACTGAGAAATCTGATAACCCTGCGGCAGATCAGCATAAAAATAGTTCTTCCGGTCAAACACAGAACGCTTGTTAATCACTGCGCCAATGGCAAGCCCTGTACGAACGGCTTGGCGTACACACTCGGCATTGATCGTCGGCAACATGCCTGGCATCGCCGCATCAACAAGCGAAACTTGGGTGTTAGGATCTGCACCGAATGCAGTGGCAGCGCCCGARAATAACTTKGAACTGGASGASACCTGTGCATGAATTTCAAGACCAACAACAATCTCAAAATCGCCCGTAGCGCCGTGTACAATGTAAGTCATGCGCTTATCTCCACCAAATCTTGGGTTCAGCTTTAAAGCCAGCGGCTTCTTCAAGCACAGCCGATACTTTGAAGACTGTTTCTTCGTCCCAGGCTTTACCCAGCACTTGCAAGCCAAGCGGTAGGCCGTCTTTGTCTAAGCCTGCAGGAACACTAGAGCCCGGCAAACCAGCAAGTGAAGCGGGGACAGTGAACACATCATTTAAATACATCGCCAGCGGATCATCGCTTTTCTCRCCAAASGCAAAAGCCGCAGACGGTGCCGTTGGCGTTAGGATAGCGTCCACTTTTTCAAAAGCGGCTTTGAAATCATTTGCAATCAATTGGCGCACTTTCTGCGCTTTCAGATAATAAGCGTCATAATAGCCCGCRGACAGAACATAGGTGCCGATCATGATCCGGCGCTTMACTTCTTCACCGAACCCAGCAGCACGCGTGGCTTCATACATGTCCGGCAAACTACCACCCTGAACAGTTTTCCGAAGCCCGTATTTCACACCGTCATAACGGCCCAGATTAGAGGATGCCTCTGCAGGAGCCACAATATAGTAAGTCGGCAGTGCGTATTTTGTATGCGGCAAGCTTATATCAACAATCTCAGCGCCCGCATCCTTCAGCCAAGCAATGCCTTTTTGCCAAAGCGTTTCAATTTCTTCCGGCATGCCGTCCATATGATATTCTTTTGGAATACCAATTTTCATACCACGGATATCGCCCGTAAGCGCCGCTTCGAAATCAGGTACCGCAATGTCAACGCTGGTGGTGTCTTTCGGATCAAAACCAGACATGCTCTGCATCATTATAGCACCGTCACGCACACTGCGTGTTACAGGGCCAGCCTGATCAAGCGAACTAGCAAACGCCACCATGCCGTACCGGCTACAGCGACCATACGTTGGTTTAAAACCAAATGTACCGGTGAAAGACGCAGGCTGACGGATCGAACCGCCAGTATCAGACGCCGTTGCGCCCATCGCCGCAAAACCCGCAACACAGGAGACTGAACCGCCAGACGACCCGCCCGGCACTGTATCGATCTTGCCCTTACGCCACGGGTTTTTCACCGGACCATAAAAGCTTGTCTCATTAGACGAGCCCATAGCGAACTCATCCATATTTGTTTTACCGAGCATCACCGCGCCGTCATCCCACAATTTCTGTGTAACCGTGCTTTCATACTCAGGCTTAAAGCCATCAAGAATGTGTGAACATGCCTGCGTATGAACACCTTTAGTGCAATAAAGGTCTTTCACACCAATCGGAATGCCTGTCATGCCTGTTGCAGTTCCTGCTTTTATGCGGGCGTCGGCGGCGTCAGCTTGCTCAAGCGCTATTTCGGGCGTTTTGGCAACGAATGCATTCAGTGTACCAAAAGCGTCAACAGCCTCAATGTGGGCTTCAGTCAGTTCGCGGGCGGTAATATCGCCGTACGCTAGCATATTGCGGGCTTCGGCAATTTTCAGTTTGGTTAAATCAGTCATTTGTCGYCCTACTCAATCACTTTGGGTACAGCAAAAAAGCCGTATTCATGATTAGGTGAATTCTTCAATACACTGTCTCGCTTRCCGCCGTCGGTCACCTCATCGGTGCGCCAGCGCAGCTTAACATCAACAACGCTTGCCATYGGCAGAACATTGTCTGTATTAACTTCTTCAAGCTGTTCAACCCACCCAAGGATGTTRTTWAGTTCCCCAGCAAGAGRCTCTAATTTATCGTCTTCAATTTTAATMCGCGAAAGACGCGCGATTTTAGCTACGGTWGCTTTRTCAATRTGCGACATGAAAATTMCCTATGAATCRTCAGGAAAAACTGTTGAAATCAGCGCGGAACTTAACGCCAGAACCGGTGCGGGGCAAGTAAGGAATGACAGTGCCTAAGCTAAAAGTTGAAATACGCGAGGCAAAGCCYGCMGAYGCSCGYAARTTGACCRCSTATATTGSMGAYGTTTTYGCCRMTGCYGACCAYYTGATWACRCGSCCWGARGAATATAMCCGMGGSRSYTTCAARCARCGMCTKTGGATMKCRAAAAAAMTARCYAATCCYGTYGARACRTGYCTTRTYGCYCTKTCGGACGGYAACATTATCGGYATGATWGACAGCTGGACAGACCGCAGAAAACGCGTGGCCCACGCCACTTGCTTTGCCATGTCTGTGTCTGAAAGCCACCGTCAGCAGGGAATTGGCCGAGCACTCCTTAAAGAATTCATTTCTTGGATAAAAGCCCATCCCAGCCTCTCGCGGCTGGAACTCCATGTGCACAGTGACAACATTGGGGCCATAAGACTCTACACATC
>JAESRJ010000259.1 GCA_016764715.1 Kordiimonadaceae bacterium
GCTCTGGTTCCGGCTCCGTAGTCGGTGGTTCTGGCTCAGTAACAGGGGGCTCTGGCTCAGGTTCGGGTAGAGGGTCTGGCTCAGTAACTGTTGGTTCTGGGGCTGGCGCCAATACCTCTAAGTCTTCTGTTGCTTCTTCTTCCAAAGTAGTTTCCGGGGCAGGGGCTGCCACGGTTTCCGCGACGACTTCTTCTTCCTGCGTGGCAGCAACACCTTCTTCAGTAGGTAAGCCGTCAGACGCATCTGCAAAGGCCGATTCAACGTCAATAACAGGTAGGCGAAGTATCTCTAGAACTGTTTGTGGCAGATTCTCGCCAGCGGTTGGAACGATACGATCCAGAAATTCAGAAACAACCACCAGAAGCTCTTCTTCTATGCCCGCATCTGGCTCTGGGTATATAATAACGGCGGTGACATAGGTATTCTGGCCACTCAGCTGTCTAAAGCTAATGGTAAGTGTACCATCTTTCACTTCAGCCCTGGTAACTAACATATGGCCCGTATGAATAGTGCTGTTATCGCCAGCACGTGAGGTCTGGACAAAATGGGAAATCGTGCCGTCTAGGCGCAGGGATTTKCCTAAATCGCCCGCATCGTTGCCGTAATAGTCACTGTAGGAGTTGCTGGCGTATAGTATTGGTGCGCTGGCATCTAGGGCTGACATATCGACTGCGGAATGTGCAGAGTTCGTTAGGCCGTCAATAAAATTGAATGTGGTATTTCCAGCGGCTTCCTTTGCCGCCGCTTCCTTTTTTGCTGCTTGCGCACTAGTAACATCTCCAAAACGGCCAGGGCCATCAGTCGCGAGCTTCATTAGCGGCACGTCCCCGTCAGTGGCCCGTGTATCAACCATGTTTAGTTTGCCGCCGTTGCGTTTCACGTCAACGCCGAACGGATAAAGGGGAGTGCGGCCATTAGGAGGTGTAGCAGTAAGAATAACAACGCGGTAGCGACCGTTCTTTAGACCAGTAGCAACGAACTGCTCAACGTTGCGGATGCCACTAGTTAAGGCCGAGGGACCCTCTTGGTGTCCTTCGTCAAAGGCGCTATCACCAACAAGCATTTTGCTTTCTGAGCTAACGCGTGAGAATTTTGAATGAGGTTTTTGGTCTTTGGGGCCAAAATCCCAACCTTGGGCTCCATCAGTCAATTTAAAATCATCGGCCAAAACAAATGGAGCCATATAAGCGGAATAGTGAGCTCGGGCACTTGCTTCAATAATGACATTGGCAGCGTCTGAAATTGTGCCAGCATCATAATCGCCAGCTAGGTCTTCAATTGCCTCCAATAGGGCAGCCATTCTAAGCTTAAGTTCTGAAGCATCGCCCATCGCTTGGTTCAAAAAACTTTGGACAACTTGAAACCCCCATTCATCAACCGCGAGAGCGCCCTCAACGGCTTCTTCCAGTGTAACCGTAGGGAATGTTTCAATTCTTGCTTCAACAGGTGCGCGTATAAGTTCTGCACTTCTAGTCCCGGTAAGGTAGAAGTCTTTGTCAGTCTCTCGGCCGCTTTCAACGCCGCGGCCTCTAACTTTGGGACGGGCAATCTTTAGTCTTCTAATGCCAGGAATATCTTCCGGCGGGGTTACCCTCATTAAAAATGTGGCAGGAGGTGGTAGGAGCCCATTACGCACAACCGAGGGTAACGTTTCGTCCAAAACGAGGAGGTTTTCGTCATCCGTTGTAAGGGAGCCATACATCAATGTTCCTGAGGCAACTGCTGTACCTGTCAGTAATGTCGCGATAATAAGTGATCTATTACTTGAAAGCATTGGTCTTGCTACTCCTGCCGAAACGTACAATTAAACACTGTATTATAGATTCAACTGCAAAAAATTGCTACCTTTCTATGAAAATGAGGAATGGATAGCCAAATYGCAGCTTCTATACTAATACGGCCACGTCCAATTGGGATAGTTTGCATCTGTTTGCAGCCTACAAAGTAAAGTTGATTTTTATGGTTACCTCTCCTCGCCCTATTCCTGAAAAACCTTTTGATGATGTGAAGCGTGTCATCGCTCAAACTGTGGGCGCAGAWGGTGACGAAACCAGCATAGGCGCAGAAGTYGGGATTGGCTCGGGTGCGGTTAGCAATTTTTCAGAACTTCCCGGCTGGCTGGCTAGATGCCAGAGAAGAGAGACGGCTATTTTGGGAGAAGTTTACATATGTGTACTGGCGTCAGCATATTTGGATGCAGAACCGAATGATCTTGTTAGGGGATATGTAAAATCGGCATCGACCGGACATGCGGCTGTGAACCATGTAAGTGCAGATCTTGGGTTGGGRTTGCGCGTTCTTGAATTGGGAATTGAAGTCCCACACGATACTAAAGCGGATTGGTCGGAAGTGGACTGTACCCGATCTTTTGCCTTTGGGATGGAAGCCACTGCTGCAGGGGGCGATTTGTTGGGGCTTAGTACTCTGGCACCAGGAAATATTTCAGGCATGATCGCGATCGTCGCTGCATGTTCTTCTCTCAATGTTTCAAACTGGTTTTCTGCAGTTGAGAACGCTAGCGCTCACCCTGATGTTGTTTGTGCTCGYTCYCTGCTATCTAGTGCGGGTGCAGAGACGCTAGACCCGCTAGAGGCGTTAAGGTTGTTCGGGGGAAGAGAAGTGGCTTCGGCACTCGGCGCCATGGTGGCCGCGAGAACGCGGCAGCTACCCATTGTCATGGACGGTTGGGCCTCGGTAGCTGCATTTTCTGTTCTGCACGCAATTAACCCACGGGCAACGTCCCATGTTAGGCTGGCTGCGGCTTCGGATAAGTTACAGGCAGACGTTGCAAGAACAACCGGATTGTACCCCTTGGTAGGCGTATATTCGAACGAAGGCGCTGGTTGTGGTGCTGCTATTTCCGTGTCACTATTGAAGTCTGCCTGTGGGCTTGCTGCTGGTATGCCGAAAGGAAACGGAAATATCTAATGAAAGCAAGAGCTTGCAACTTGCACTCGTGCGTTCTATGAACGAGTTGTTCGGGGGTGATGCGAAGAGGGCAGCGTTCTACAATGGTTAGAATATTTAGGCATTATGTTTCGCCAGTTAAATTGGTGCTGGCCCTGACAGATTTTTTCGTGATTTTTGGGGCTGCCCTTTTAGCGGAATGGCTTAGATACACTTGGATCGACCTGCCGTACTCGCTTGACGTTAATTCAGCCCTGACTAAAGTACTGTTCCCTATTTTTGTAGCGCCAGCACTGTTGGGCGTCGGCGGATATCAATCAGATGCTATCCGCGATATGCGGGTGTTTGCTATACGGCTTTTCATAGCGCTTGTCGCCACCKCTATTGCTCTAGCTGCTTTCCTCTACTTAGTGCCCTCATTGGCTTTTTGGCGATCGATTTTATTGCTGGCTGTTCTGCTTTCTGGTATCGGCGTGTTGTTGGTGCACGGCACGTTTTTGTTGTTTGCGGACCAACAGTTCTTGAGCCGGCGTGTTATGATTTTAGGCGCTGATGAAGAAGCAACTGAGCTGAAATCATATGTCGAACGTGCAAAAGAGGCAGGGCTGTTTATTGTCGCTACTATTGCGCTGCCAAATCAAGATGTTGTTGCGTCCGGCGCGCGTCCACTGAAGACTGTAGGAGCGCTGGATCATTTCGCTAGGGCGAACGAAATTGAGTTGATTATCATTGCTAATGAAAGTCACCCAAATCTCCCGACGGACGCCTTAATTTCTTGTCGGCTCGCAGGGATWGAGATCAGGGATAGGCTTACTTTTTTCGAGCAGGTTCGCGGGTATGTAGAGCTTGCTTCGGTTCGGCCGGAGTGGATTATTTTTTCCGATGGTTTTAGGGGCGGTAACGGTATCGAGAAGATATTCAAGCGTATTCTTGATATTTTSNTCNGMTMKRWRAWGTYNGYASWKAMRKYRYMWAWSWCWYTKANTARMYGNNATTRTKRWNTKCKAMTNCMAGCMKSGRMYNCTRTKNNTTTTATTYYMAAGAGCGCGTTGGCTTGGATGGCCGCAAATTTTTGGTCCATAAATTTCGCAGCATGAAACAAGATGCGGAAAAAGAAGGACGGCCTGAATGGGCTAAAACCGTTGATCCCCGTGTTACCCTGATTGGTGGATTTCTCCGCCGAACCAGAATAGACGAGTTGCCCCAATTGATTAATGTTTTGGGAGGCAGCATGAGTTTCGTTGGTCCGCGGCCTGAACGCCCGTACTTTGTTGACCAGCTTAAAAAAGAAATTTCCCTGTATAGAGAGCGGCATAGTGTCAAGCCTGGGATTACTGGTTGGGCCCAAATACAATATCCATATGGCGCTTCGTTTGAGGATAGTAAGCGAAAATTGGAATACGACTTATAYTATATTAAAAATTATTCKGTATTCCTTGATTTGTTAATCATTTTACAAACCATCAGGGTCGTATTATTCCCTATTAGTGTACGATGAGTGCCCTTGAAGGTATGCGAGGCTGAATAGTWGTAAGGCTGGTTTAATGATGAAAACAATGAGACACATTCCGATGCTGCTTAAGAGACCGCTTTTCGCCGTAGCACTTCTTATCACYCTTCCATTGTCGCWASCYNGTTTMWGCGSTKRYWSMRWCWSAMRRWRRWKMWYKMWKKSMWSSSSRRYRTMWWYYTGRSKMTHRASMGYYWCASSRYKSNNTTGAGWWKCYWRSRRMMNNAAAATYGRCMSGGCRKCSKRMGSWNAGATAAGTACCTTTGGCTTTCTAAAGTATATCTTGAAACCGGCTCAGGCATTGCAGCAGAGGCAGCTATTGCGAGGGCTAGGTCTCTTGGCGCCGATTATGCTGTCACGGCAGTGCCATTTGCTAAATCATTATTAGTCCAGGGAAATTATCGGGGTGCAATCAACGCATTGCAAGGCGTTAGTATTCCGCTGAGTTTACAGGTGCAGGCTTATGTAGTCTCTGGAGATGCGAATTTTGCCCTGAAAAACCACGAAGGCGCCACTCGGGACTATAATTTGGCCCGTACAATTGATGGGAGCGGTTTTCAACCTTTTTTGGGGCTGTCACGTCTGGCCTTACGGGACGGTGACTTGGAAAAAGCAGGGCTCTTGATTGAGCAAGCTGAAAAACGCGCCCCTGCAAACACTATGGTCCAATATACCTTAGGGCTGGTAGCACGCTACAGTGGCCGCAGCGCAGATGCCGAAAGCTATTTTGTGGAGTCCGTTCGGCTATTCCCTGCCAACCTAATGGCAAATATTGAATTGGCAACAATACGCATTAACCAAAATCGAATTGAAGAAGCCGAAGCCTTTCTTGACCTGGTTTATGCAACGGCACCGCAACAACCGATGGCGATTTATCTCTCGGGCGTGATCTTGGCAATTCAGGAAAAATACAATGAAGCGGACCTGTTGTTACGCAGAGCTCGGCGAATTACTGAGAATTTCCTACCTGCTTTATATGTGCGCGGGTTGGTTTCATATCAATTAGGCGATAACGCCACTGCAATTGATGCACTAGAAAGAGTTTTGAGGGTACGGCCTGCCAATCGGGTTGCGCGTTTAGCACTTGCTGCTACCTATACAAATGAAGGTCGTCCAGTTTTAGCGTTGCGTACTTTGTTACCTTTAATTGAAAACGCGGACACCGATGACGTGGCGGCTCTGTCTTTGGCCGCAGCGGCAGCAATGACCGCAGGCGATATTAAACGAGGGACTGAGCTGTATAAAAGGGTGGCGAAACTGCAGCCGGTAGCTGGGGTACAAGCCTTGGCGAATGCCAACGCAAAACTTGCTTATGCCCTATATGCGGAGGGCAATACTGAGGCGGCTGTCACAGCGATATCCAATGTCACGGCAGGCCTTGCCACTGATATTAGGCAGTTGGGCGTTTTGGCTAGTATGCAGCTCAGGAACAACGATGTTACGGGTGCCAGCACAACAATTGATAAAATTATTGGAGCWGCGCCTGACCGCGCGTTAGGCTACAATATGAGAGGGGCCGTCGCCTATAAAAGCGGCGAATTCGCCCAAGCGGTCGCTTTTTACAGTGAAGCTCTTGAGCGCAATCCTGATTACTTTGCGGCTCTGCGCAATCGCGGGTTGGCTCAACTGAAACTCGGTAAWTACGYTTTGGCCGAAATCGACCTGAAGCGGTTGCTGTTGCTACAGCCGGGCGATGCACGTGTGAAGGCCGCTTTGGCAAAGACTCTGCTCACGAAAGGGGAATCCAAGGAGGCGGCTCGTTACTTTAAAGAAGCGCTCCGAGACCTGCCGGGCTCGTTACCCTTGTCCGCGGATTACGCTCAAGCGCTCGCTGATTCTGGTAGCWCATCACTAGCAATCGAACGGGCGCGGATGACGGCTACTGCAGGCCGAGACAACCCGGCAATATTGGAGCGTATGGGCATGTTGTTGTTGGAGCTGGATCAGCCCGCTGCCGCTGAAAGACCGCTGTCAAGGCACGCTGCATATAGAGCCAACTCTGGGAAAGCCCATCTTTTGCACGGTCGAGCGTTATTGCGAATGGGCTTGTATACCGGGTCAAAAATCTCTTTTGTCCGCGCTCGCAACGCTGAGACTGACAGGCCTGACGAAGGGGTGCTTAGTTGGTACCTTTTTGGRGCAGACGTTTTGGCAGAAAAACAAAGTGCTGCTTTGCAGGCAATGAAACAGCTCGATCTAACGAAAAGGCCTGATGATGTTTCCATTGGGTTGATCGGTGATTTATTGTTGAAAGCGGGCCAACTTCAGGAAGCAGAAGAAGCTTACAGGGATGCATATGGCGAAATTCAAGAACCGGCTGTCGTGATTGGGCTTGCTCGGGCACTCAGTATGCAGGGGAGAGATTCAGAAGCTATTGAAGCGTTGGAAAACCACTTAAATTCTGCGCCGAATGAACGTACGGTTCGAACTGAACTMGCGGTCCGCTATGAGGAGACGGGYGATATAGAGGCCTCTGTKGTTCATTACCGGAATATATTGCAGCAAGGGGCCGCTGATGCGCCAACTGTYGCGAGGCTTGCTTTATTATACCATCAGTTGGGAACGGCGAAAGTATTATCGGTRCGTTTGGTGGAGCGAGCTCTCTTGATGTCACCCGATGATCCTTACATTTTGAACGCTCATGGATGGATTTTGCTGCAGGCGGAACGCAACATTTCGCGCGCAGTACCATCGTTGGAAAAAGCCGTAAGAAGGCTGCCGGAAAGCGCAGAATACAAGTACCATTTGGGTATGGCTTACCTAGCGCAGAATAGAAAATTTGAGGCGMGGAARCTTYTGCAACAAGCACTGAACTTGGCGGATGAYTTTAAAGGCGTTGAGGAAGCTCGGCGCCAGCGGGCATTGCTTGAGTAATCAAAGTGGCAAGACAAAAAACACCTATTTTACTGTTTACWACATTGTACCCACATGCRGGGGAACCAACGCTTGGCATCTTTGTGGAAAACAGACTACGGCATTTAATCGCAGGTTCGTCTATTACTGCAACCGTGGTAGCACCCGTCCCGTGGTTTCCATTTAAGGGACGGTGGTTTGGCGCATATGGTCGCGCTGCAGAGGCACCGCGTCAAGAAGAGCGCCACGGCATAACCATTTATCATCCAAGGTATCTGGTGATCCCCAAAATTGGCATGCTATTAACGCCTTATTTCCTGTTTCGCTCGGCCTTAAAAAGTGTTCAACGGCTGATTACCAAAGGGCAGGATTTTGACCTGATTGACGCCCATTATCTTTATCCTGACGGCGTAGCGGCATCGAAATTAGCGCGCGCTCTGGGCAAGCCGTTTGTAATGACTGCTCGGGGTAGTGATGTTACTGAGATTGCACTTTTGGAGAGGCCACGAATGGAAATTTTGGCGGCGATCTCAGGCGCTTCCCATACGATCTGTGTTAGTGAAAATTTGAGACGCGACCTCATTGGTTTGGGGGCAGAGCCAAAACAAATTACCACTCTAAGAAACGGCGTTGACCTTGTTCGCTTCCATATTCAGCAGCTTGACACTTTAAAGTACGCCGGAACCCCGAAAAAGAACAGACAATGGACACTAGTTTTTGCAGGGTGGTTGATACCGCGCAAACGCTTGGACTTGGTYTTGGAGGTGACCCGACAGATACCGGAGTTAAAAACCATTATTGTCGGAGATGGCCCGCTGAGGAATGCCTTGGAGGCAAGAGCCCAAAAAATTGGCATTGCTGATCGAGTTGAATTTCTAGGGCAAAAAAAGCCAGAAGAAATGGC
>JAESRJ010000124.1 GCA_016764715.1 Kordiimonadaceae bacterium
ACCTGCACCTGCACCTGCACCTGCACCTGCACCTGCACCTGCACCTGCACCTGCACCTGCGGCGGATCGCGGCAAGTACCATCACCTGGGGACGCAGCCTGTGCCCGGTGACAATCCGGCAGGAAGCCGTATTGTTGATTGGGGTGATTTGGGGCGGGGCGATKGGGCGGCCGTCATCCGAGAGCGCCACGGCGTGAGTGTTGCTATCCACGCCCACGGCGGTAAACGACACCTCGCGGATGGTGCAATCGCGCATAATCAGCGCAGGGCCCGCAATCTCGCGGCCGTTTACGCTTATCGTTGCGCCGACGCTCAACTCCTCCGTGCGCGCCGATTGCACATAAACAGACATTTCCCATGGAAAACCTTGATCAGACTCGGCGGCCACCGCGCGGCCGTGCTCGTTGTCGAGCAACACACCATCGGCCAACAGGCCGTCTGAAGTAACCGACAAACGGCCAACACCCGCGCGCTTGCTGCCGCTGTGGTCGAGCAAAAACGCGGTTTTGTCTTTGAGCTTGATGCCGTCAAAATCAATCACGGTTTGCCAGCTGCCCAAGCCAAAGGCGCGGCCGCTGTTGGCAATGCCGCTAAAGCGGCGCGGCGCAGCGGCTTCGCCGGCGGCTTGCAATTGCAGGCTGCCGGAATCGGCCAGGCGCAGATTAAGGGTGTGGGGGAGGGTTTTGGTATCCATGCCGCTATTGTGCCGATGAGGSAGGCGCGGCGGATTTAGATTGGAYTCACTACGGCGGCGGGGTGATTTCGGGTGCGCGGGGATTTGCACCGCGCAAGCGGGCGCAGAACCGTGGTTAAAACGTGGTTAAATTTGCGTCAGATTGATTTTATAGGGCGCGCCTATACATCGGCCTACCCAAACGACAAAACGCGCTTAAAAGCGCGTTTTTGAGGGGTTGCTAAATTGAGGCGTCAGGCGGCTGCCYTTTTGAAACGGGGGTCGGCCTCTAGGGCGGTTTTTAACTCGGCTTTAAACGGCTGCAAAACAGCTACCTCATCGCACGCCTGTATAATGGTTCGGCTTGCATCCATAAAGGCCGCGGATGGCAAGTCGGCAATCGACATCACGCCGCCGGCTGCCTCACCCTCGAATTGAGGGATATATTCCGGCGCTGCCAGCTCCATGCTCTCCAGCAGCCGCTCAAATAATTCTTGGGCAGCGGCTTTGCTTATATCGACAACAACAAAATCGCCATTGCCATCTTGGCCGATAAATAATTCTGCGGTGCTCATTTTGACTCTCTCACAATAAACAGCACTTTTTCTTGCTGTGTTTTCGGCAATGATAACACATAAGCTAATAATTTTGCGCGGTTTTTGCTATTGAGATGGCGCAAATCCATCGGCACAATATCGGCTTTATCGAAATGCTTTTGCATATTGATTATTTTTTTAGCCCAAAGCTCAAGATTATCATCAGAGGCAAAAAAAGTATTAAGGCCGTTGATGGTTTTTAGGTCATCATCATCAGCTGTAAACATAAAATCAATGGTCTGCCATTGCTCTCGCGGGGTGTTTGCTTTGGGCACGATAAAATCAGGCTTGTTTTTTTGATCGCCGCCGCCCGGGCTGAAAGGCTCAAGATGCACACCAAATGCTTTTTGATATTGGGCAGCGGCCAAAGCCTCGTGGGTGCGCAAATCATTTTTACCGTTGCCAAACAAACGGCTTACCTCTTTTGGATCAGCCTTATCGTTAAAGGTCGTGGTCATCATCGGCGGCGGCTGCATCTTGCCGGCTAAATAAGCCTCGCGCTCGGCCACCATCTTGTCCAGCGCATCAGGGCTGTGGTTTGCGCCAAACATCTTGTCCAGCGCCGCTACTCTATCGCCGTGGTTGTGCGCAAATGTGGGCGTGATGTCGGCCGGCACGCGCACCACCTCGCCCGTGCGCGGGTTGGTAAAATCGATATAGGGCACATCGGGCTTGTCATTTAAGTGGCCTGCCTCATGGTCGGCTTTTTGCTCATCGGTAAAGCGGTCGGGATATTTGGCGATGTCCTCGCCGCGCTCGCGCAGCGCTTGGCGGCGGGTGAGCTGGCGCACGCCGCAGAGGCAGCCGTAGCCGTTGGGCGGCATAATCTGCGCCCAAAGCTCATGCTCCACCGGCAAAATCAGGTTGTAATAGCGCTTGTGGCCGTCGCGCGGGCTATTGGCATAGCTGGGGATGTATTTGAGATAGGGTAGCGCACGCTTATTTTGCTGGATGCGCGCCCATTGCCCCGCCGCGTGGGCGGTGGCCAAGTTGGTGTGAAAAATGGTGCGCAGGCGGCGGGTGCTGCCCAGCTGCACCAGCTTGGCGGTGTCGTCCTCGGGGTCGGTCATAATTTGCTCACCCCACCAGCCCTTGGCCATTAAATAAGGTTTTAACTGCTTTTTAAAATCGTTAAATGTGGTGCCTTGCTCAATGGCATCGGCCAACATCTGGCGCACATCTGCCAGCATATCGGCATCCATCATCTTGGCCACGGTAAAAGCTACGGCATGCTCCTGCATCCACACATCATAATGGCTAAAGCCGGGCAATAATTTTTTGTTTTGCAAAAAGCCCAACGCGGCACGGTCGGGCAGGCTGTTAAAGCGGATTTCGGGCGCRCTCATGGCTGCCCCTCGCTGCCGGCCACCCACTCGCGCACGTTTTGACCGACGAGCTTATCAATAATCGGCATGTCGCCCTCGCTCAAATCCAGCGCATCTAAGGCCGTCTGAAAATCGGCATAGCTCTCGCTCGCTTGCAGCGCCGATAAAATCGCGCTCATCTTGGGCTGCATCATCGTTTGATCGGCGCTCAAAACAGGCGCGGGATTGGCCAGCTTGAGCGATAAAGCGGCGTGCGCAGATTCGGGCGCCTGCGGCTGCACCAACTCAAAATGCTCTTTTTCAAAGCCCAAAACCTGCTCGTAATAATCGGCGGTGAAGCGCACTTGGCCGGTGTCGGCATACATTTTGTCGCGCTCGGCGCGCGCTTTATCAATTTCGGCCTCTTTTTCAAACTCAAACCACAGGCCGCCCTCGTTGCTGATGGCCAGCCCGTAGGCCGCGTTGACGGCCACCAGCGCATCAACGGCATGCTGCACAGCCAGCCCCAAAAGGGTGAGATAAGCGCTGATGCGGTCTTGCCGTGCGGCCTCCTCTGTTTCTTGTGCCGCGCGGCTGGAGTGGGCGAGGTCGGATGTTTTAACCTTGCCCAACAACACTTTTTGGATGCGCGCGTTTGCCATGCGCTCCAGCTTTTCAAACGCTTCGCCGTTGGCGGTGTTTTGCAGCAGCTCTACGCTCTCGTCGGTGTTGAGCGTGAGCGCGCCGCCCGAAATAAAGTGGTAGAGCTTGCCCACAAAGCTTTTTGCGTCGCCGTTGATTTTGCCCACCATATAGGGTTGGGCGTAGCGCTTAACAAATTGATGCGCATAAAGCCAGCCGTTGCTGCGCACCGACACCGCCGGATAAAGCCGCGCCATCGCCAATTCGCCGGCGGGGTTTTGTGCGGTGGGGCGGTTGATTAACAGCAGGTGCAGCACTTGCGTGTTGAGCAGCTCCTCGCCGCTCTCGCCCTGATAAACCAGCGTGCCATCGCGGCGCGGGGTGTATTTATCCAGCTCATCGCGGCGGTCGGCCAGGCGCTCCAGCGTGATAAAGCCATCGGCCTCTACTTTATAGATATAGCGGGCCACAGCGTAGCCGTTGAGCCGTGCCGTGAGCACGAGCTCAATAAAGGCCTCGAGCTGGCGGCGCACGGCGCGATAAATGCGGTCGATTTGAGCGTCATCCGTGCCGTCACCGTAAAGCCGCCAGTTGCTGGCCATCATGGCTGTGCGCAAATCCTCTTTGCAGCTCTCGACCTCATCGTCAAAATTAACCGCCTCAAACACCTGCTTGCGGCTCAATTGCAGCTTGGCCAACAGCTCGGCGCTGCTTTGGCCGCTGCTCATAAAATCATCCAGCGCATAGGCGGTGTCGGCCACCAGCGTGTCGATGCGCACTTTTTCCGATTTTTTGTTTTTGCTCTTGCCAAACATATCTATCTCACTTTTAACGCCGCTTTAAAATTGGGCAAAACTGGGCTCGGGCAGGTCAAAAGCCTGCACATTGGCCGCCGCCACGCCGCTTTGCGCGGCCATCCAAAGCATATGCAGCGCATCGGGGCCGTCATCGTGGGCGGCGTGCGGAAAATGGCGCAGCTGCTCTATGAGCTCTTTTTGCTCGGGCAGGATTTTAATCAGGCCGTTGGCAAAATGCGGTTGCAGGCTCTCGATGCGCAACACTTTATCGGTGGCAGGCTTCACGCCGCGCGCGGGCACGGCCAAGCCGCGGCGCGCCGAGCGCTTGACCAACTCGTCTTTAAAAAACTCCTGAAATTGCACCGTCTCCACGGTCCACACTTGGCAGCCGTACTCTTTATGCAGCGCAATCACATCCTCAATAATCAAATCAGGCAGGCGGCGCTTGATTTTGGCCTCGGCCACATACAAGATGCCGGTCGATTTTTGATAAGCGCCCACCAAAATAGCGCTGGGGTCGCGCCCTGCGCCGGCCTTGCCGAGCGAGGGGTCGATAGCGCCGTAATAAACCACATCGGCCGGCAATGTTTTGTAGTAGCAATTGTCGATAATGTCGGCAAAGGGTGAGTCATCGCCGCTGGCGGGGTCGTTTTGATACTCGCAGGCAAACGAGCGCAGGCCGATTTTGGCGCGGATGCGCATCAGCACCTCGATGCCGCGCGCCGCCCAGGATGTAATCGCGCCTTGCTGCATGGCCTCGGTGTTGGCCGCATAAAATGCATCGGCGGCCTGCTCGCCCTCGTTGCGGTAGATGGTCTCCCACGCCTCCCACAAATCGATATTGTCGGGCCAGCGCACCACCGCTTTAAATTTTTTGCTGCGCCAAAACTTATTGGCCAGCGTGCGCGAGAGCACGCTGTCGTAATGCAGCACGGTGCCGATATACACAATGTCAAACTTTTTGCCGGGGCCGCCCAAAGGCTCGATGGTTTTTTCTATCCAGCGCTGCAACTTGTCGCGCTGGGCGGGGTTTTCCACCTGCTCGTCATTCTCGATGTCGTCGAGGATGCACAAATCGGGGCGGTAGGGGCCGTGGCGCATGCCGCGCAATTTTTTGCCCGAGCCTGCCACCTGCACTTTTACACCGTTGGCCGTCACCGCCGTGCCTGCCTGCCACACTTTGCCGGCGCCCGCCGCCTCGGGGAAATCGGCGCCAATGCGCGGGTTAAACTCCAGCTCGGCCTTGACGGTCTCCAGCATCGGATAGGCTTGGTCGATGCTGTCCATCACAATCACCGTAAAATGGGTGCGGGCGGTAACGATGCGCCAAAGCGTGTACATCTGCGTGACCAATGTTGTTTTGGATTCGCCGCGCGGTGCGGCCACGGCCAGCGATTGCGATAACGGATTGGCCGCCATGTCGGGCAGCTCGGCAAACAAAAAGCGGTGCAAATCCGATTGACTGCCGCTACTGATATAGTGAGGGAAATAGTTTTTTGTAAAATACTCATAGCCGCCCACAGGATCTAAAACCTTTTCGCGCCGCGCCTTGATGTCTTCGGGCGCGGTCGAAAAGCCCTCCACCTCCGCCTCAATGGTGCGGCGCAGCTCTGCGGCGTATTCTTCAAGCTCGCGGAAAAATTCTTTTGATTTCATGTTTCAGACGGCCTATGGTATTATTTTTGTCAAGTGGATTGGGGGGCACCCTAGTCGGCGTTACAGCTCCGGTTTCGGGGCTTTTCGCTTTTCAGACGGCCTGTAAGTTATAAATCATGTTGTCTTTGTAGGCGGCAGAGGCATTAACACGGCCAACACGATGCTTAACCACCGCGCCCTCAAATTTATGCCGCCACTCATGCGGCCGCGATTTTTTAAGGTAATCAACATAAGCCGGCAGCTCGCTGCAGCTGCCGCTAAAAAACACAAACGGCGGCGCCACGCTGTCCATCAGCTCTAAAAATGCCACCATGTCAAAATATTTGCTGTTGGCATACATGCCCTGCATGGTTTTGATATAAGGCGGGTCAAACACAAACAGCGTTTTTTCGGCGCGGTATTTTTGCAGCAGCTCGCGATAATCGGCCGCCTCGATAATCAGGCCGTCTAAATAGCCATCGGCGTTGTAATCGGTTTTGGCCACACGGCTCCACAGGTCGCGCGCGTTCAAAATTTTTTCTAGCGGCTTCCAGTCGCCGCCAAAGCAGAGCCAGGCATTTAAGCAGCCGATGTCGATATAGCCGCCGGCTGCCTGATGCGCCAAAATGGCGGTGCGGATTTGCCCGGCAATCTCGGCGCTCAAGCTGCCATCTTTAGGCATCGGGGCAAGCAGGCGGTGGATTTCGCGGCGCAGCACATTGGTGCTGTCGATATTGGCCAGCCGCTCGCTGTAATTGTCGTAATCGTTATAAATCACGCGGGCTTTGGGTTTTGCGCGCTTGGCGGTGTGGGCCAAGAGGCCGCTGCCGCCAAACACATCCACAATCGTCCAGCCCTCGCCATCGCCCTCAATCTCGGCCAACATGGCTTTAAAATCTTTTAAAAACAGCCGCTTTTGGCCGATAAA
The DNA here is from genome assembly GCA_016764715.1 of Kordiimonadaceae bacterium. Classification (GTDB taxonomy): domain Bacteria; phylum Pseudomonadota; class Alphaproteobacteria; order Sphingomonadales; family Kordiimonadaceae; genus Kordiimonas. The sequence continues at coordinate 6,576 of JAESRJ010000124.1, forward strand.
AGGCAGCGGTGCGGCTTTATAATTTTTGGTCATCCCTATCCTTAAGCAAATCGTTTTTGCAGCTCGGGCGCAAATGCCTGAATCATGTCGATAAAATCCATCGCCCGTGCGGGGTGGCGCTCGCGCACATAATCGCCAAAGGCGCGCACGGTCTCCATCGCCACCGCCAGCCGGTTGGTTTCCGGCAACACTTTGGCGCTGGCGCTCACCGCCTTGTTAAACGCATCGGCCATGCTGGTGAGCATCTGCACTTTTTCTGCGGGCGGTTGGCTGTTGTCGGCATTGAGCTGCTCAATCACCGCCTGATATTGGATCATTAGGCCGGTAAAGATGGCGCGGGCGATTTCTTCGGCGCCGCCCGATGCCATTACATGAGCGGTTTTAACCTTGTCCCAATCATCGCCCTTGGCTTTATCGGCGCTTTTCCAGCGCCGCGCCGTGCCGATGGGAACTTCGGCTTGCAGCGCCGCCATCTCCAGCGGCAGCTGCTCAAACACATAAAGCCGGCGCACTTTTTCGCGGGCATCTTGCGGGTGGGCCATATCAGCCGCCGATCTGCGCTTTAATCAGCGCCAAGCCTGCCTGTATCATGCCGGCGGCGGCTCCTGCCGCGCCGCCTGCTGCGGTGCCGGCCAATGCGCCGGCAATCGCGCCATGCTTGCGTGCGGCGGATTTGGTGTCTTGGTGGATTTTTTTAAGCGTTTTTTCCTGCGCGGCTTGGTTATCCAAAATCTTTTGGTTTTGCTCCTCGATGCGGTGCAAAATATCGCGCGTGCTGTCGCCTGTTTGGTAAGTCATTTGTCTGCCTTCCGGTCGAGCTTGTCGGCCACTTGTTTGATGTCTTGGCGGATTTCACGCAGCAGCAGCATGGTGTTGTCGCCGTTGGTTTGCAGCGCAGCAATATCGGCCTTATAGCCCACCTCCACCGCGTGCAGCTTGGTTTGCAGCGCGGCGGCGCGGCTGTCGGCGGCGGCGAGCCGGTCGGCGACATGCTTAATGTAAATCCACAGCGCAGCCGTTAAAATCGCCCACGCTGCCTGAAACGCAAATTTAAAATCAATCACGAGCTCATTCATTGGGGCACATCTCCAAAGCGGATTTCCGCGCTGATTTCGGGGCGGTGGCGCGGTGACACATGCAGCGCAGCGCCCTCGGTGGCCACATCAAAATAACCGCTTAAAAATTGGCTCACGGCGGCAAATTGATGCTCAAAAGCAATCAGTCCGATCTCCACGTTAAACACCACATCAAAATCACGGCTCATGCCCATCTCGTGCGGCCAGCTCGTTTGCGAGAGCAGGCGGTCGAGCTGCAACACAAAGGCCTCTTGCTCGCGCGCTTTGGCTAGACCCATCTCCATGCCGGCGTGGCGCACATTAAGCTGGCGGTTGACCAGCTCGCGGTATTGGCTCATTTTTGCCCTCCTGTTGCCCATAAGCGCCAGGCGGCATTTTGGTGCTCAATCTCGGCCACATAGCCGCCAAATTCAGCGGCGTGCTCAAGCAGGGCGCGGGCGCTGCCATCGGCGGGCGGCTCGGGGCGCTGCGGCACCATCAGCAAG
>JAESRJ010000362.1 GCA_016764715.1 Kordiimonadaceae bacterium
CTTCTCTTCTCTCTTCATCTTCGTACTTCGTCTCGTCGAGGTCCTCGGGTTGGGGGACGGTGGCGAGGATCATCAGGGGGACCAGCAGCACCGCGCCGGCCGCCTGGACGTCCTGATGCATTTGCCGGATGGCCTCGCAGCAATAGTTCAGCAGTTCCAATTGACATAAAACCGTCTATGTTTACAGATTTCGTCATAATCGAAATATTTCAACAAGAAACCAAAACGTAAGAATCATGCTATATTATAGAACACTTTGATAAATTTTTGATAAAAATTAGGGTTTAAATCCATTAAGTGACAAAAATCATAACCTCAGTTATTCGCGTCAGGATTCTATAAAGAGGGTAATGTGTAAGTATACGGAGCCAGCAGTTACCCTGTATTCTACGGGCATTTGACGTCAAGGTCAGACAGCGCCAATTTCTGTTTTACAGAAGAGTGCAATTTTTCACCTTTAAAAAAGCGCTTTCAAAATACACTTTTAGATGCGTACCTTACAATCTTAACAACAAGGGAATAATCAATGACTCGTCGTTTTGGTACTCTTCTACTGATTGTGTTTACAGTGTTTTTTGCCGTCGCGCGCGCTGACGACCTTCCGGTTTTATATGAACAGTATCTAGATTTAGCTGAACCAGACGCCGTGACCTATGTCACCGACCAGTTAAATGCAGCCGGCATCACTGAGACAGATTATCCAACCCTATATACGACACTACAACAGTCGCAGGCAATCTATGCTACGGCCAATTCGCTTGGTATAAACATCCCTGAAATCGTCGTTGATAACGGAAGCCAGACTCTGCAACCTATCTATATTGTTGTGCCTAGCTACGCTTCAGCGACAACGACGCTTTCGGCAGAATCGATCACTTCCATTCCCAACTTTCCGACCACAACAGTTCAAACAATTGGTATATATTCTGGCGATACTGCCGTGGCAGACCCAACAGGCGACATTACCGTGGGTGGCATATCCAGTCTGCTCACCGTAGTCAGCGGCTCGGCCCTAAGCGGTGTGAGCGATTACACGGCAGAAGGAGCTTCGACGTTCATCTACCCAGCATCCGTGCTTGGAGATACGGTAATGGCCCAACTCGGCCTCACCGCGGACGACGATATTGCTCTTGCACAAGCTACTGATCTCGATTTCACGACTACAGCCACAACGATTTCCATCACTAATACCGCGCCCGTAGATACCCAAGATGTGGGATTCATTAAGGTTTGCTTAGTCCGAGGCGACAGCGACTGCAGCTACACCTTCCCACAGGAAAACGGCGAATGGATCATGCAATTACCGTTGAGCGGTAGCGTGACCTTCAGTGAAGCCATTGCGACAGACCCCACGACCGGCCTACCGACTAACCCAGACTATTCCGTTGCCATTTATTACCCCGACCTTGGCGGAGGCTGTATCATGCCTGACACTGATTTTGCTAACCAAGTAACGGTGAACGACAAAACGGCAACATGGAATGCCAATCCCGCCCAATTTGGCCCCGTTTGTAGCGCCATTCCTTACGGGACTACCGTTGAGATTGTCTACCAACTGGTCATGGGTTTTGAAGGCGTAAATGGCAGCCCTTTACTGGCCTCGGTAACATCACAGCAGGGAGCTACTGTAGCAAACGTTTACCGTACCGAACCAATGGAAATGATCTATGGATGTCTACTGCCAGGAACCGTCATTACGCTTGCAGACGGCAGCAAAAAAACAATTGAAAAAATCAAGGTAGGGGACATTCTTCTGGGACAAGATGGCCGTAGGCTTGAAGTAACCGGCTATACAAAAGGGCCTGAAACTAAACGAATTTTCGCATTTACGACGGAGAATGGGCACACAGTAAGCATGACCGACCGCCACCCAGTACCCCTTGCTGGCGGCACCGTTAAAGTCGCTTCTGATCTAGCTGTTGGCGACCAAATTATGACACTTGACGGCCCGTCCGCCATAAGCCAGCTTTCGGAAACATCATTCAAGGGTACCGTCTGGAATTTGATGGTTGGGGACGCGCAACTTTCCACCGTTAGTATGGACCCCCTAGATCATGCTTTTTTTGCCAATGGCGTCTTGGTTGGCGATACCCGCGCACAGGCCCACTTCAACACGGTTAAACGCAACTCGGTTGCGGAAATCTTAAAAAGCCTGCCCAAGCGGTGGCACCAAGATTTTTATAGTGCGCAAAAACGCAACCTGAGCAAGGCACAGGCTCAGTAAGGTCAGGTAAGAAAAGCCATGACCTGTGAACCAACATTCAAATCTGTCGGCTATCTGACCGCTACAGATAACGACGGAACAGACAGTTTAACGCTCTGGTGGGATACTGACGGCGGTTCGCTGTTTACGGTTCTTTTAACGGACACCACCAACAACACTGCTGCTASTTACGACAATTTGTCCAGCTTCGGGGCAACCCTGTCTCCGGGTCTAATCTCTGGTGACACCTATACGGTACAGATTGCCTGCACAGATGGAGGGACAACCGGGCCCTACAGTCCTGCCATAACGCTCATTACTACCTTGCCTGTAATCACCATATTATCCAACCAGACTAGCAGCTTATCGGTTTCGTGGTTGGCGGCGGGTGCAGGTACTGTCACTTATTCCGTCACCTTTCAGCTTGGTGCTACGAGCACTACAGAAACCACCACTGAAACTTCACTGGTTTTCGCGGTGCAGCAGGCCATGACTGGCAGCGACAATTCCGTAGGGCTGCAAGTGTCGGAAACCGTAGAGAATAACAACGTCACCACAACAATTTCCGGCCCATCCGCAACATATCAAGTGATTACAAGCACTACGCTGCTTACTCAGGTCGACAATGCAGCCTCGGCCACCCTCACCCTGGGGTGGGCGGCTGCCGACGATGCCTCCGCATATCAGTCTGTCCTTTCCGCGAGCGACGGCACCAGCGTGACCCAGGCTACAAACAGCACCTCGTCTGATTTCCCAGGCCCATTCGCCGCGGGCATCACCTACACTGCAACAGTCAATGTGACTTCCGGCGACGGTGTTTCGATCGGTCCCGCAAGCGCTGCTGTACCTGCCATCACTGTGGCACCGACGCTGGCGTCGGTGGTCAATTCCGGTGGAGGGGTGACTTTGACCTGGGATCTGCTGCAGGACTGCTCTTACTATGAAGCCGTACTAACCGCACCTGATGGGACGACCAGTTCCGAACAAGGGTTCGGCCCGGCCCTAACTTTCAATACCRCATTAAGCGAAACCGGCTATACGTCTACGGTCGCAGGCACAACGAGCGACGGCATAGTTCTCGGCCCATCAGCTCTAGCGGTACCTGTAATTGTTGGCAGCCCACTGTGGGTTTTAGTGACCAATAATTCGAGTTCCCTAGACCTGAGCTGGACCGCTATAACCGACCCAGCGCTATCCAGTTACCAAATTGTTATCTCGGGCCTTACGCCAACGGCCACTTTCACCATGGCGGGCACCAGCACAGATGGCACCCTCAACGTTTCGCTGACCCCGATGGTCAGTTATCCGACCACAATCCGCGCTGCAGACGGYATTTCTYTGGGGCCGYCCAGCCCGTCTCTCGTGNCACTTACGGCGCCGCCAGCGTCTGCAATGTTGGGCTATACAGGCACCGCACTGCAACAATCATGGCTACCGTCGGGCGAAAGCGGCGTCACCGGCTATGAAGTCGAACTTACCGTAAACGGAACTGCGGGAACCCCTGTGAGCGTCACCGTCTCGCCTGAGATAGTTTCCGCCAGTTTCGAGGAAGCAACCATTTATTCCGGATCGGTGCGTTCAGCTGGTGCAGGCACTTTAGGCCCGTGGGCCAATGTGCCGGGCCCCTATAAGGCGACAAAAATCTACACCTTCGACGCCTTAGGCAGGATCAACTCTATTGAATGGCAGAACTCTTTCACCGAAACTTATAGTTTCGATTCAGCAGGCAATGCACTGACCGCCAGTTATGTAGCTACCCCACAACCAAATGATAGTGGGGACTGAGTTCTGTGACTGCGCCCACCATACAAGACTTAGCTCTAAAATATGCCTCCACTTCTGAAGCCCTGATGCCGGTTGGAAATTTTGACGGCACAGCCAACATCACGGCTACCCCTGACGTGATCCCTACTAGTGCAATGACGATTAAATTTTGGGTTTGCACCACTCAATCCAGTACATCTTCAGTTATTTTTAGTTGCGGCACTGGCGCAAATACTTTGTCTATCAGCAACCCTGCCGCACTGTCTGTGACTATGGGCGATGCAAACCTGCCAATTACGTCGGTCTCAGTCGCAGATGGCATCTGGCATCAGGTGACGGTTACCCTAATGCCGTCTTCAGATACGACATTGGCAGTTCAGATATTCGTCGACGGTGCCCTCGCATGGACTGCACGGGCTCTTACCGAGAGAGCTGCCAACGCCTGGCCCTCAGCTTCTGCGACTATAACACTTGGGGCTGGTTTTATAGGGCAGCTGAGTGAATTCCAACTCTGGGACGATGTTCAAAGCGCGTCCGATATTGTTACTAATATGGCTATCCGAATTCCGGCTGGCGGCACGGGTCCTGTTCTGCAGTGGTCGCTCACAGAAATACCGTCTGACACAGTAACGACAGGTGTGACTTTTGTGGACCCTGTGCCGACGTTACTATTTCTCGATACTCGCAGCCTTGAGGCAAGCTGGTCATCTGCAGGCAGCAGCGTCACCTATATTTTAACTATCGGTGATGGATGCTCCTGCCCTGAAACCGCGTCAATTGCTGCCGCCACGGGCACCATCACCTATGAAGTCACTGATTTCGCTGTTAGCACCGCTTATACGGTATCAGTTGCTGCCGTTTCTGGAAGCGAGACAGGTGCCCCAAGTTCGGCCTCTGTAACCACGCTCGACCTCGGCATACCGACTATGGAAGAAATAGTGACAACGGGTAGTTTCTCTGTCACCTGGACGGCTATCGAYCAGGCTRTSGGCTATCAGGCTGTAGAAACGGTAACCACCGATACTGGGACACCYACGACAACCAACGCAAACCAATCCGGCACGACAGTCGATCTCACGGCTCAGGCATTTGGTACCGATAGCACTACCTATAAAATTGCAGCGACAGAAACCAATATCTCGGGACCTTTCACCGTCGTCCCTGCGGTTCCTGCAGCGCCAAACGTAGACCTTATATTCGATCAACCAAATGCGCCGCCAGGCACCCTCACAGCTACGTTAACAAACACCACAGCATCCTCGCCTTATCTGCTCAACCTCACTCCTGCGGRCGATGTTAGCGGAACGGCAACGCAGGTASTTCCTGCKGGGACAACGAGYATAAGTTTAGGGACCTATACTGCGGACAATAATGCACCAACAACCCTGTCAATTACTGCTCAGGGCGTCCCTCTCGGGGCCATCGGGTCCGCAGGCAACGACGACGTCACCCTTTGGAACCTTGCTGCTCCAAGCATTACTGGATTGACCGCAAACACAGGGACCATGTCAGTCACGGCGGCTTTTACTTATTCAGGACAAAGCCCCGCTGGCCTGGAATACTATGCCGAATTAGTAGCACAGGACGCCCCGAATACCGTGCTGACTTCCGTCACAGTCAGTGCGTCTCCAGCAGTCCTCGTCAGCAGTGCGGTAGTTGAAGGCGCCGAACTGGCTGTGCGTGTCCGAGCTCTAGCTGACAACTCGCAAGGAACATGGTCTCCCGATAGTAGCATTACCATTATCACGCCGGCCAAGGTGAATATCACAGGCGCGTCTTTCAACAGCAGTATGGACGCAACTGTCTCGTGGAACCCGGTCAGCGGAACAGAAATTACCTATGTGGCTCGATGTTACGACGATTCTGGCACGCAAATTTATTCAGCTGCCCCGACGACCAACACAACGATTACAATGGACCAATCACAGACTGGCGCAGCGAGTTCGGTAGATTACACTACTACTGTTACTGCAACTTCAGGGACTGGGATTACTGGGCCAACCAGTGATCAAGTTCCAATCACCACGACGCCTGCCCAGAAAAAAACTGAAAAAAGCGGTGATCCGGTTGATGTCTCAAGTGGAGCCAATACCTATGTAAGTACCGAGATGGAAGTGGCAGCAGTGGTCCCGCTGGTACTCAGTACTTTTTATAGCGGCGCATGGCCCACGCCTTCAGAAAACCCACTCATACCGGTATCACCGCTAGGAAATCGTTGGTCTCACTCTTACATGACACAACTGGTATTCAGTGGTGATGCCGTCTATTTGGTTTGGGGGCACTTGGACCTGGAAACTTTCCAACTCTCTAGCTCAGGCACTGGCTATCTGATCCCGGCCGGGGTGAAGCCTGGAACCACAATGTATCTGAGTTCGAATGGTAACTACACGCTGACACAGGCCGATGCCAGCAGCTACATTTTTGACGGCGCAGGGTTGCTGACAACCATCGGTGATCGGTACGGCAACACAGCAACACTGGCCTATAACGGCAGCGACCAGTTAACAACTGTCACTGACACTGTGACGGGGCGCACACTATCATTTGCCTATAACGGYGCCTTGCTAAAGTCGGTCACTGACCAAATGGATAACACTGTTCAATACACCCCGAGCGGCGATGATCTRGCMTCCGTGACCAATGCTGTCAACAGCGTTCGYCAGTTTAGCTATACCGGCGCATCGCTCATGCAATCCGCAGTGGACGGCAACGGCAACACTGTCTTTGAGAATACYTACAGCGRTACCAAAATTACCGGACARCARGATGCCCAGGCACTAGCTGACGGCGCCGCTTACGGCTTCGATTTCGCTTACAACACATCAACGAATTCGGATGGGGTATCGCTGTTATTGACGACTGGCACAGACGCTGAAGGCAACGCCTTTTCCTACACTACGGAAACCGAAGTCGGCGCCGTCACGGAAATACAGAAAGATCTCGGCGGCGGCAGGGTGCAGTATGAGTACCGCAGCTATGACGGCCTGAATAATATGATCAGCAACACTGTCTATGTCGGCCCCTCAGCTGGCTATGTTAGCGGCACTGGCAATACGACCACCTATACTTATGACGGTAACGGCAATGTCCTTACCGAAATCACACAGTTAACAACTGACACRGTGTACGCCGTRTCGCGAAGTTTCGAYAGTGTAGGCAACATGCTGTACCARGCRATCTACGAAGGAKCCGCTTCGGGTTTCGCTCCGGGCACCGGCAACAAATGGACCTATAAATTTAACTCTGATAACTCGATTGACAATATCACAGACCCTCTAGGCGGGGTCACACAGTATAAATATGCTCAGCATGCGCTGGTCTCCGAATTGATTGATATCTACGGCAATACCACGTCCTACACATATTCCGATGGCGACCTGGATACKGTAACCGACCCATCCGGTGTGGTTGTCAATTATGACCGTGATGACATCGGGAGACCAACCGTCATCACGGTGTCCGCAAATGCAGTTGTTCTGTCCACGTTAGCAATAGAATATGAYGAAGTTTCGCARATCTTGCAGCGCAGCATAACATTGAAGGACCAGCCCGACGATCAAGCCTTTACGACAGCCTACGGCTACGACGCAAATGGCAATCAAACCTCCACCACTGATGCCAACGGCACAGTCACCGAATTCCACTACAATCCYAATAACTATATGTCCGAAATCATCTATGCCKCTTTTGGTGGTGYCRTTCGTTCGATCCAGTACGGCTATGACAAYATGAAYTTTCCTCAATCGCAGGTAATGAGCAGCGACGCTGCAGCAGCCGTACCCGTGACCTTGGCAATAACCTGTGATGCGCTTGGCCAACCGTTAACAGTGGCAGACCCARAMAGTAACCTCTATGAATTTGCGATCGGMATGGCYCCTGGCGCKGCAGGGCCTTTCAACCAGTCACAAGTAACAAGCTGGCCGCCCCTGCTCGACGCCCCAGCCACCTACACAGATCAGACTGTCACCGACCCCATCGGCCGACAGTTATCGGTCACAGGCCGCGCCGGGAATACAGTCACAACGGCATATACCACACGCGCAGACGGCGCGACCGGCACGGTTCAATCAGTTCAAACCACGATTTTCCCTGCGACCAGTGCACAAGCAGTGACTACGAGCGTCATAGTTAGGGACTCCCTGGGCCAAA
>JAESRJ010000260.1 GCA_016764715.1 Kordiimonadaceae bacterium
TCTACACGCTGCGGCATATTGCTACTAGGGAAATTTATGGCTGGTGCCTCGTATTTTATTAGTTGGGGCACGGGGACAGCAAACAGGCTTCTTAGGACTAAAAAAATCCGCGAACCCTACTGGGTTTGGCGCTACAGTGTGGGGCGAGCGCAAGCTAATGGCGTATATTCCCGCGCCAGCAAGGAGACAGAGTATGGTCACGCAGAAATGGCATACCGATTTTTGCCAGAGGTTCTGGAAGGAAATTGAGAAAACCCATTTGCGGATTTTTCAGTCTGGCGACCCGGACGCTAAACAAGACCTTTTGGTTATGTCGTCGCTGCACAGCGCGGTCAGGGCGATGCGCTATAAAAATTTGACGCCTGCGGCCTATATCAAAACTGTGGTTGAAATGGCTGAATATCAAAGAGACAGCCTTAGAAAGGCCAACCGCTACGGCAGCGGCATCATTGGGTCCTGTATTGGGATGATGGAAAAAGTATATTGGGAGAAGGTGCCTTTTTGGCAGGCACAACCAAAGGCAGCTGAAGCGACTGAAGCTGAGCCTATTGAGGGCTTTGGCGGGTACAAAGGCTTCTTCAAAAGGCTTATGAAGGGGTCTTAAAAGTAAAATATATGTGGCAGTAATGGGTGAATGCTGGCGTAATGGTGTTAGGTTGTTTCCCAAATGTTTGCAGAGGTTAGTTCTGAATGTTTTTTTCACTTTTCATGCTGGTATTGTTAAGCCCCCTTACCGAAACTGAGGATGTTACATTGCGCGGTACGTTGGTGCTTAGCGATGTTCCCGGTCAGTGGTTTGGCACCGCTGAAGGGCCAAGTGAGCGTTTAGCCACCCCGTGGCTGTTGGTGCTGGATAAAGAACATTGTTTTGAGATCCCGCCCGGGCTGGGGGAAGAGGGCAACCAAATTATTTGCATCACTACTATCCAGCCTTTGGGAAAACTGCCTGAGGAGCTACCGCCTGAAGGCACTCCTATTCAAATAACCGGCTCGGTTATCTCCGCMTTCACKCACCACCACCAAACACGGTTGATCCAGCTAAGTGATGCATTTTCAATTCCGAAGCAGGATAAAAAATAGACGGTATTTTTCTGAGAACGGAACCCTCAAGTGCCCAGCCCCATTTGAGGTGGGTGGCCGCTATGCTCAGGCCGTTACGATGACGTCGCCCGGCAATCACCGACTACAATTTTGTATCATACCCCAATAAGCCGACCCTTTGCTGCGCCAACCTGCGTTCGAAGTTTCGCAAGCCTGCCTGCCTAAATCTTGYAAGCTACGCTGCAATCGGCGGTAAGATTGATTGCGTTGGGCATTGCGGCGGCGTAGCTGAGCGCCGTTTTCCGCGGATCGGCGTTTGCGAGCGACGTAGCGCCGGTCCGCTGCTTCCTCGCGATCAACACGGACGTTACGATCGGCAATGGCTCTGTCAAATGAGGCGAAAGCCTCAAGACCACGGGAAGCATCTCGCGTCCCTCTTTGCTGCGATACAGGGACGTAAGCATGGTAGGCATCTTCATTGCTGTATATAACCGCAAGGTTTTCCGCATCGCGCAATTTGTAGGCGTCTCGAATGGCTTGGTTAACACATTCAAACCAGGCGTCTGCTTCACGGTCAGCGCTTTTTGTGGCGCTTCGAGACGCTCTCAGTGACGGCAAAGAAGGCGCGGAGGAACACTGGCTCAAATAGTTGCCTCGGTAAGACGAAATGTCTTTTCGGGCGGCTGCAATGTCGCGGGTTTGCTGCAGCGAGGCCACCGCTCTGGCTTTCTCTCGCTCAACTCCCTTATCGCGCTCCTCCCAAGCATCAAATATTGCACGCGTCCGTATATCTTGAAAAAAGTGACATATGTTTGGTCCGGTTCCGATTCTACATTGCATTTTGGCGGCCAGAAAGCGCCCTTGCGCCTCGATCATGGCTTTTTTCATAGGCTTACTGGTATAGCTAGATTTCACGCCTTCATAAAGTAAAGTGGCCACGTAAAAAAGCGCCTGAGGGTCTTCAAAGCTAGCGGCACGCTTGACAAAATAGACGACGTTCTGCGGCACATCTCGCGCGATGAAAAACTTAATAAGCCAGTTGAAATCCATGGGGCTACGCGCGTCTTTTACCATGCGGTCTCCAAACTCGCGGGCCTGGCGGTAGTTTTCTTCGTGGGTGTGATGGTTTATTAGCATTTTAAAGCTATCGACATCGCCAGCGTTTGCAGATTGCTCAATCCACCGCAGGGCGGTTAGCGGATTAGGGTCTATACCGCGGGCACCGTTCCAATAAAGGCCAGCAAGCGCTGAATAGGCTGGCTGATATTCTTTCTCGGCGGCTTGCTCAAGATACCGCAGCCCTTGCCGTGCGTTTTCAGCGTTGTCGTGATGCTTAAGAAAATAAACGCCGACACGGGCTATGTCTTCCACGCCTCCAACGGCAACAATTTTTTTCCCCCAAATTGCCGCCTTTTTCGAGTTAGGGGATGTGGACAATGTGCCAATGCTATAGGCTTCCAGAAGGGGGTAATAGGCCGGAGCATGCCCTTGCAATGCCGCCATCTCCAGATATCTCAGGCTAAGGTCGCCGTCGATACGCCCAAACGAGCCATCTTTCCATTTCTCAGCCAAATCGAGCTGTGCTGGTAAGCTGCCCAAATCCGCSAKGGCCGCCATGGCCACCTCTGCTTTCAGGACGTTTTTTCGAATAGTCCCATAGCCAGCCGAGTAGATCTTGGCAAGAAGATCAAGAGCGGGCAGATAGTCTTTCTCCGCAGCTTTTTCAAGATAAGTGAGGCCCTTGGCGTGCTGCGCTCGCTCATTTCCTTCCATGCCCTGGATCAGTAATCGCCCGTACAGTGTCATGGCTTTGGCTGAGCCGTTCTCAATTAAAACCTGAAAACGGGCCGATACTTCAGCGTATTTCTTTTGGCTAAGTAACGCTTCAATTTGTGCAAATGCTTCGTCGGAAGCTTGTGTTTGCACCGCTTCCGATGCCSCAGCAGATRCGCTAGCCATTACGGCCTGAAGGGGGGCAGAGGCTATGCCTCGTCCGGCGAAAGCAAAGCCTGCAGAACTGGTTGCCACCAAAAGAAAAATGCATGAAAATAACGAGAGGCCTTTTAACTGCATGTTGATTTCCTTTTGTCTTTCACCAATATTGRTGMGGGTCGCCCGCCAGWKTTAATCGCAACGCKCGAGGTCAATGTYATAGTCTATTGAAAARATCCTAAATTTGGTYCGGTCAGCCTGATGCGATTTCAWYYGCTTTGCCATCACGGTGCAGTCACGGTCCCAAGCCGAGCGATCACTCCGCAGTCCTTCACCAATTTCATTGAGGGCCTGCGCAAGTTTACTGTCGGGTTGCACGTTGCTGGGTAAACGGCTTTGAAGGACAGTATTGACAATATTTTCAGTTTCGGACCTGGTCATGCTGTGTGTTTTACGGTCAGCAAAAATATGGCCCAAAGCGATAAACCCGGTGTTTTGAAAGTTATCGAGAATTTCATCGAGGTGATCCTCTATGGAAGGAACGTGGCCACTGTTCAACGTTTGTGTAAACAAATATTTTGCGGCGTTTAGGCTGGGGTCTGATGCCATAAAGGCGTCTTTCAGCTCAGCCGCGTTCGCAAAATCGCCCCTCTGAAGCGCCATTGTATATAGATAACCAGTGCTTCTCATGTGGCCAGCGTCGTGCGCGGGCGTTAATATTTCGATCGCTTTCTTGTCACTTGCAGGCATAAGCACTGTGCTGCGGTATGTTATGCCCTTGTGAAAAAACTTCCCCACTATGTAGGCCGCTTGATAAATTTTTGCGTTGGCTAAGCTTTGCAACAATGCCACCCCATTTCTMGTCATTCCCGGATCATCAGCGTGCTCCAGCAAAAACTTCCCCATAAAAAGGTGGATTGCGGGGTCCCGGCTTTCTATGGCTTTCTGAATAGTGGCATACATTTTTTCGTGGTTTTTCCCAACGTAGGCTTCGCCAGCCTGTGGCGGCCTATGCGGGTTTACTATAGGGTCTTCGCGGGAAGCCCCGCTCTTCACATCTTCTATGATTTTCTTGATTTCACCGCCGCTGTCGTAAATTACTTTCCCCGTGATTGGGTCACTAAGCTTGCGCAGAATGCCGTAATGGTAATTGGTTATCAAAAACTTGATAGCGGGACCGTAACCACGATCTGCGGCCTTCTGCGCGATTTCATAGCTTTTTTGGACTTCGCGCAAGCCAACAGCGCCCTCGGCATATTTTTGCGCGACGAGAAGTATTGCCGCTGGCTGGCCCGTGTCTACGGCTTTTTGGTACCATTCCTCGGCTTTTTGTTTGTTTGGCTGAGCGGTACTGGAGCCTCGAAGCAAGAGGTGCCCTAAATAGGCCATCGCTTCAGGGACGTTTTGGGCGGCTGCTTTCCCCAGATGGGCTAAGGCTTCCTCATACCAGTTTGGTCTGAACGAATATTGGTACAATTCTTTGCCGATAAAAGTGTCGGCTATATAGTTGCCCTTGTTCGCAAGCGGAATAAGCGCGGCGTATTGCGCGTGGAAAAACTCTCTTCGGCGGCCTTGAAAATTGCTTTCTGGGACCAAGCTGAGTGCCTGTTTGACCTGTGCATTTTGAGCCTCAAGACTGTCATTTTCCGCTGAAATGTCTACAGAAAACAACGCTGCCATCATAAGGGCAATAGTGAAGCATTTTATGCTACCRAAAGATTKKGACATGGACTGGACCACCTATAATTTAGCAGCAGGCTACAAAAAAATTGCAACGTTCGCAATTTAATTGAGCGGCCGCTCTCGGGCCCTTTTTACAGCTGTCTCCGTGCCTATTACGAAAACTCCGGCGGTTATGGGCCAGAAGCTCAGCCAATGGCCCCATAACCGTATGCAAAAGGATGGTAGGCTGCGCTGTTATTTGGCGTCTTGTCGCGCCCAAAACGCATCAAGCCATTCTTGCCCTCTTTTTTCGCTCTGGGTTATTTGTTCTTTGCTGAGCTTTCTCGCGAGGTTCGCAGAATATGCCCCTATCCACCGGTGGTTTTTATTAGCATTGGACGCCATAGAAGCCCACATATAGGCCTTTTCAATATCAGTTGCGTCGCCTTGCCCTGGGCCGTATAGCCTGGCGAGGTCCGCCATGGCGTCAACATGGCCCTGATCTGTAGCTTTCTGGAACCACTTCACGGCTTCAGCGCGGTTTTTCTTGGTCCCCCGGCCTAAGTCGTAGCTAAGGCCAGCGTTATACTGGCCGGTGCGGTCGCCCTGATTAGCCGCCATCAGGGTAAAACGCAGCGCCTCGGGTAGGTCTCTGGGAATTCCGTTACCTTGCATCAGCGCTACGCCGTAATTTACTTGCGAATCGATATGGCCGGCAAGTGCGGCAAGCCGCGCCCACTTAGCCGCTTGTACAGGATCACTGGATATTCCGTCGCCCGTGCCGTAGATATAGGCGAGCCTTATCTGGGAGTTAATCTCGCCTTTAGAGGCGGCCTTTGTTAACCATTTTACGGCCGTTGGCACGTCTTTCGGGCCGAGCAATCCGTCCAGATAGAGGGTAGCCAAATAGAAGCTGGCGACATAGGGAGTTCCTCCCCCAAAGGACTGTTTCTTTTCCTCGGTAGCAAGAGTCCAATGGTCCTTTGCCTTCTGATAGTTCTGCTTCACGCCTTGGCCGTCGTAGTACATTTTGCCAAGTCGCATGCGGACGCCGCTTTGTCCTAGTTCAGCGGCTTTTTCGTACCAGATAACCGCCTGGGCATAATCTGGTGCACTGCCCACGCCGGCATAGTAAATTTTTGCGATGAATTCAGTTAAGTCTGCCGCAGTTAGTTTACCTACATTCGCGAACGGGTTCGAGGACTGGATAGTATTGTTATAAAAGCGGCGCTCCGATATGGCCAGCGTAAAGTATTTGATTGCGAGGCGGCCACTTTTACGGACTCCAGTGCCGCTCCAATACATGCGAGCAATGGCGATTTGGGCAAGGTGGTGGCCCCTATCTGCTTCAGCACGGTAGTATTTGGCAGCGGCTTTATAATCCTCCAATTCTTTTGCAATTTCTGCGGCTTGAAAATAGGCATCGGCCACGTCCCCCTCTGCTGCAAGGACGTACCACTTTATCGCCTGCCGCCGGTCCAATTTACCAAAAAACGTTGTATGCAGGTAGCCCAAAATGTTTTGGGCGTTAGCCCGGTTGCCAAAATCTTTGTCATTCGAATTCGCGGCAAGTTTAAACCACTTGATCGATTCGCTAAGGCTCTTTTTCACCCCTTTGCCGTTGTAATAGATCAGGCCAATGCCGTACCAGCCGTCGGGGTTGTTTTTTTCTGCAGCGCGCCGAAAAAAGGTGAGCGCTTTGGCTGGGTCATCCAATGACCCATAGCCGTTATAATAGATATACCCAAGAGAAGAAGCAGCACCAGCGTGCCCTTGGTTGCTTGCTAGTCGCAACCATTTGATAGCTTTCCGCGGTTCTTTTTGCAGCCCGCCCCAGCCGTTTTTATGGCTCATACCAATATAATATTGGGCCTGTGCGTCGCCGTTTTGCGCTACAGGCAGTGTTCGGCGGTAGTCTGCAGACTGCGCGAGCACAGCCGTTTGGATAAAAAGAACAGTGAAGACTAGAGCGGCAAATCTTTTGAACATGGGCTTCTCACACAATTTTGAAATTGAGGCATTGCTTGATGTGCGCTTACCGTGGGTGAAACCCTGCGCCATGTAAACCCTTAAAATACCACAACCAGAGGCACCCATTATTGCTACCGTAAAGCCCCTCCATGACCCAGTTTAAGCACCTTCAGTGCACCAAATTCAGGACTGCAGATCACCTTCAGCAGCGTCTATTTCTGGCTGCGCGCGTCTCCTACCGGTAGGGCGGGGCACTGACAGGCGGTGGCGAGGGTCTTGGAATTATGTTGGTGATAAATAGCGTAGTTTTGTGAAGGTGCGGCTAGCCAATTTTACCCCGCAGCTTCATTTTCCTGATAACTTAGAGGCACTAAAATAGAATCAAATGCTTTAAACGTGGAAGCTTTCGCCGCAGCCGCAGCGGCCTTTTTCGTTGGGGTTCGAAAATTTGAAACCGGTGGAAAACTGGGTGTCTTCCCAGTCCATTTCAGTGCCCAGCAGAAACAGCAGTGATTTGCGGTCAACGAAAACTTTAACGCCTTTGTCTTCAACCAGTTCCAGCGCAGCATCTGGTTCGGTAACATAGTCAACCGTATAGCCCATGCCCGAACAGCCGTGGGTTTCAGTGCCGAGCTTGAGGCCGATCGCGGTGTCGCTTTTCGAGAGCAGGCTTTTGATGCGCTCGGCGGCTTGGTCGGTGATGCTAATAACTGATTTCATGGTTGTTTCCTACAGCAGGCCAAGTTCAAGGCGGGCTTCGTCTGACATGCGGTCCATCGTCCAGACAGGGTCCCACACCAGATCAACATGGGATGACTTCACGCCTGTAACACCCGCGGCTTTTAGTTCCACTTCGCCCGGCATGCTTTCCGCCACGGGGCAATTGGGTGTTGTCAGCGTCATGCGGATTTTAACGTTATAATCAGCGTCCACATCCACATCGTAAATCAGGCCCATTTCGTAAATATTGACCGGGATTTCCGGGTCGTAAATCTCTTTCAGCGCTTCAACGATGTTAGCCTGCAGGATCTCGGCACTTTCAGGTGCTTCGCCCGCGGCCTCAGCACCGTTTGATGCTTTTTCTTCTTCTGCCTTAGCTTCTTCAGCGTTTGTTTCGCTCTGCTCAAGGAACTTGTTGAGGAAATAGCCGCCTTCTTGCGGGCTCACGGAAGGGCGCGGCGCATTCACGGGCATGTTCTCAGCCGGAAACTCTGCTGCAGTTTCAGTTAGGGCTTCAGGCGCAGCGCCTGAAAGGTCCATTACATCACGTCTGTTTTCGTTTTCACTCATCCGAAGATGTCCACTACCTTTTTAAGTCCGGCGACCAACTGGTCAACGTCGTCTTTATCATTATACACACCAAAGCTGGCGCGCACAGTGCCGGGGATACCGAACCTGTCCATCACCGGCTGCGCACAGTGGTGCCCGACCCGCACAGCAATGCCTTGCCTGTCGAGGATGGTGCCCACATCGTGCGGATGCGCGT
>JAESRJ010000363.1 GCA_016764715.1 Kordiimonadaceae bacterium
TCCGATTCCAAAATTCTCACCTACAATGAAAAAAAGGTGTTAAAATACAATATCTTAGCCGACGTTTCATTCCTGCAGACAGTACGCAAACGGCCCTCAAGGTACAGGAGGTACAAACCGGAGATAGGCCCGACCTTCTGGCCTATCGCGCCTATGGGGACTCGCTCGCATACTATCGTATTGCAGACTACAATTTAGCGATGAACCCATTCACCTTAACAACGCTACCAGGACGCCTTTTAGTTGTACCCGGCTAATCTACTTAAAAGAGAGCCTTGGGATAGAAAGAAACCAAATGAGCACAGAAAGCTACCAAGTGCATTTGATGACAGAAACCAGTACTGGTTTCCCATCTTCGCTCATGGAAGCCTTAGAATCTGTGACTGTTTCACAATCAGATCAAGCACCGCAAACCTTCGAGATTTCGTTTACCAGCGACTATGTCTCTTCCGGCTTTCAGAATATGCAAATCGCGACCTCGACACACCTTAAGATTGGCGAACGCGTAAAAATAGGCGCAACAGTTGGCACTGCCTCGAAGCTTTTGATCGACGGAGTCATAACGCAAGTGGCCTACCAACCACCATCAGATAGCAGCGGCGGAACCTATACGGTAAAAGGCGAAGATATCAGCTATTTTATGGACATAGTCGATCGGTCGATGGAATACCCTTATTGTGTCGACTCGGTGATCGTGGCTGCCATACTCACACCTTATATGACTTTGGGCCTGATTCCCGAGATTACCGAGACACTTGTGGGGCTGTTGGACACAATGACCACACCCCAGCAAATGGGCACTGACCGTCAAACAGTGAACCAAATGGCGGGCACGCACGGCTATATTTTCTGCGTGCGGACAAACAATTTAACTGGCTCCACCCGGGCCTACTGGGGGGCGCCGCCATACAGCGACGATATCCAGCCCGCGCTTGTGCTTGGATATTCCGGCAATGGCAACGTATCCGAATTGCAGTTTAACTTCGACGGCACCCAACCAACACGCATATGGGCGTTAGTGGAAAACAAAGAAACTGACATTCCCATCCCGATAGTGACGGTCACGTCGACTTCAATGACAGATTTTTCGAGCCAGCCAGCTTTAACAGAAAGCGCGGTTTTAACGGCCAAAAACAAAGCCATGTATCAGCAAGGCCTCAGCGTGCCCACCGCATGGGCTCGCGCGCAAGCGCTAACCAATTGCAGCGCTGATTCGGCTGTTACCGGACAAGGCAAAGTAGATGCACTGCGGTACGGCTCTATTCTGATGGCACCGGGAGTGGTTGCCGTATCGGGGGCGGGGTCTCTGTACGACGGAAAATATTATTTGAAAACGGCCACACACCACATTACCCGCACGGCCTATGAACAGTCTTTCTCCATCACCAGAGACGGTATTGGATCAACGCTTAGCACTGTACAGGTGGCGTCATGAGCCAAACATGCGACGGCAACCAAAGCAAAGAAACCGCCTATCAAGGTCCGCTCAAATACTGGGGTAAGTACCGCGGCATCGTGATTGACAACGACGATCCCTTGATGCTTGGCCGACTGCAGGCTGAAGTGCCCGCGATAAAAGTAACCGAAGCCAATTGGGCCATGCCGTGTGCGCCGTACGCTGGGCCACTGGTCGGCTTTTACGCCATACCGCCAATGGGCGCCAACGTGTGGATCGAGTATGAAGGCGGCAACCCAAACCATCCAATTTGGGTAGGTGGTTTCTGGGCGGAGGGCGAGATGCCGCTGGAACCGGTTCTCCCGACAAACCAAGTCATGAAAACCGAATTCATCGACATGCAGTGGAACGATACGCCGGGAGACGGCGGCTTTTATCTTACCGTTATACCGCCGATGGCCCCCGACATCCTGAGCATGGTGTTTAACGAAGAGGGCATCACCATTACCTGCCCGCCAAACATAATCTCCATAACGCCTGAAACCATGACCCACGAAGTTCCGGGATCAACGGTGGTTCAAACCGAAGGCATGATGGAGATCGAGGTTTCAGAAAACAGCTTCACTTTGGACGAAGCGGGCGTGCAGGGCGAATACCCGGACATGGTGCTTACCGGTCCAATCGAAATAACAGGGTTTGTACAAATTACGGGGGACGTAGACATCACAGGCGCGGTGGAAATCGAAGGAAACGTCAATATCGTAGGTGCCGTAGAAATAGAGGGCGAAACCAATGTACTCGGCGCGGTTACAATTGAGGGTGAAACCAATGTGCTCGGCGCGGTCACCATTGAAGGGGCAACCAATATCCTCGGCATACTGGCCGTAGAGGGCGACGTGAATATGGCAGGTGCCGCACAAGTAGAAGGAAACTTAGCGGTTCTTGGAATTATTGAAGGCGTGATTGTACCGCCGTTTTAGCGTGAAGGGCTAATGAGATGACATTACATATTAATGCGCCTTTTACTATTCGGCGCAACACGGTTGAAAACGTAGGGCCGGAGCTTTACGTCGAGCAAATGATCGAGCAAGTGCTTTTGATCCAGCAAGGAGAGCGCGTAAATCGACCGACTTTCGGCTGCGGTGTCGCCTACCTTGTTTTCGACCCGCTAACCAGCCCAAAGGCCGGAGTAACCGAACACTTGGTGCAAAGCCAGCTACAGCGTTTTGTCGGCGATGTCGCCGATATTTTGTCGGTAAAGGCTGTCGCCCAGGACGCCGAGCTTCATATCACCGTTGTCTACACGAACAAGCTAACCGGTAAACAAATCGAAAGCAGCTACAAAACGAAAGTCGGATAAGGCAGAAATATGCAACGCCCGTCACTTAGAAGCCAACAACAGTCTGCTCCCAACTTTAGGGAAGGGATTGATGGTGCCGTTTCGCTGGTGAGCGCCCGCGCAACAGCGCGCAGCAATCGAAATTGGGTCGTTTTCATAGAATTGGCTGGCGCAAACCAACCGGCTGACAATCTCGGTGAGCCCCTAATACCAGACCTGACACCTGACAATTTTCACCTTGAGCGGCTGGATGGTGGTGCCAACCTGGCTTTCATTATTAAGAAGATTGAATGGGTTCAAGCGCCAAGCAGCCTGAATTTGCACTTATTTATGGCCGCGCGGGCTTCTGAGCTAGACGACGAACACCTATACCAACATATGCTCAAACTGATTAGTTTTCCGAATCAGGATATCAATCAGGCGGCAAACAGGGTGCCGTTGTTTCTGTTGCCCAGCCAGCCCAAGGACAGCAACGCGTTTGGGATGAGCGAAATCAACCCAACGCCGATCATTGATTATACGGCCAAAGACTTCGATACCATGCGACAGCTGATGATTACGAACATCCAGCGTGTGATGCCAAAGTGGCAAGACGACACCGCTGCTGACATTGGCAACATGCTGCTAGAGATCCTTGCATATATTGGTGACTACCTTAGTTACCGACAGGATTTTGCCGCGAATGAGGCTTACCTCCGCACCGCTCAGTTGCGTACTTCCATCGCTCGCCACGCGCGCTTGCTAGGGTATTTCCCTCAAGAAGGTTGCACGCAACGAACGATCCTCACTTTCCAGGTTTCAGGACAACTTAGCATTCCTGCGGGTTTTGCCGTCTTAAGCAGCCACAGCTCCAAGCAGCCAGAAATAGTTACTAAAAATAGCGACTTGTTTAATCGAATGATTACTGGCGGCAGCGCGTGTTACGAGACCCGGCACCAGCTAGTAGCGATGCCCGTTTTAAACACGTTGCGAATTCATGATTTTGGCCTAGAAGACTATACTCTATTTGCGGGCACCACCGCCGCAATTCTGGAATTCCCTGACCACCTTTTCAACGACAATGACAAAGCCAATGACAATGCCAAGAAAACACCGCCGTTAAATAGCGGCAGCGTCATTGTTTTCCACCAGACGGCCGAGATGGCCGCTCATAACCCAGGCACGCTCGGCACTAGGCTTCAAGCCCATGCCGTGCGCCTCACTGAGATTGAGCCGCTGGATCGCCAATCACAAAGTGCACCAGGGAAAACTCTAGTTCGTATAAGATGGCATTCGTCTGATGCATTACCTCGGGATTTACCTGTGACCATGGATTTGGGTCGCAGGGACGATGCAAATAAAACTGTCGCCATAGTCTACGCCAATGCTGTTGAAGCTGAATATGGTCTTACACGCACAATAAATATCCCCAGACCAGATCAAATCCAGGCAGCTGACTGGCAAGCAACAATCGCCGCGCAACCGCTTTGGTCTGCGCCTGTAGACTTAACCGCAAACACATCTGTAAACGAATTCTTGGCACCAGACCCGCAGCTTCTAACCTATCCCACTCTTCAACTAATGGAACAGCCTTTCATCGCCGACGGCACACCTGGCCTTACCCACCTTTGGCGACCAACAAGAAACCTCTTGAGGCACGGAAATTCCAGCCGCGTATTTATGCTTGATGCGAATGAAGACGAAACCGTCACGCTAAGATTTGGCAAGCACGGTATGGGCCGCTCGCCGTCCTTAGGGTGTCAATATGTTGCACATGTCAGAGAAGCTGTTGGTGACAGCGGCAATGTAGGTACTAAGGTTTTAACTATCGCAGCCCCGGAAAGCGGGCATTTCAAAGAGTGCGCGCAGTGGTTATTAGATATCAGCAATCCCATGCCGGGGACCGCTCAGACACCGTCGGAAAGCAAAGAAGCAATTCGCTTGAGGGCCCCTGAATCCATCAGAACTTCTAATGTATGCGCGACCCTAGCGGACTATGAAACATTTGCCGAAAAATTCAGCTCAATAAAGGCTGCGAAGGCTTGGCTGGTAGACGGCGGACCATGGCCTTACATTCAGATCGCGGTAATCGTGAAACACGCCACTGTGGTTGATAGTATTCTCGCTGGCGAAATCAAAACGTACCTTGATAATCACCGACCGATAGGGCGGCGCCTCATTGTCTCCGGGCCAACGCCAATCCCGATCGACATTGCTATGACCGTTGTCGCCGAAACTGGCTATGCCACTCTTTCACTAGAGCGCGCAATACTAGCTGCGCTTGGCAACAGCGATCAGACAAAGGATCAAGGCTTTTTTTCCGCTGGCCGTGTGACCTTTGATCAGACAATTTACCCCAATGATATTGTCGTTGCTGTCACCAGCGTTTCAGGCATCAAGGAACTCGACCTTACGACCTTCAGAAGAATGGGCGCCCCCGGACCACAGGTGGCACAAGCTCTGTCCTTTACCAAAGGCGAAACCCCCATGCTGGATTGCCAAGCCAACGATCTGGCAGGTGGGCGGATCACTATCCAGTTTGAAAAAAGAGTGCCCGCATGACCAGTTGGGATTCAGATCAAACATTCTTTTGTACAGGGTTAGAAGCTGGGCTTCATGCCAAGCAGCTGATCAATGGCCCTAACCAAACAGAGCTCAATTGGCAATTGGGCACCAACGAGCAATTTCTTCATGAGATGCTTGAAAGGCTAAAGGTTACCACGCCCGATGGTCAACTACTGCCAAGCCTTGACCAACTGCAAAGCCTAGAGGTGGACGGAAGACTGCCGCCCAACTTAGTCGCCCCGCTAGCCAATCTTGTCACGAACCCTGCAACCGATTGGGCCGCAGCACTGCTGAATGCGTGGGCGATTGTCGGCGACGTACTTTCCTTTTACCAGGAAAGGCTGATTAATGAAGGCTTTATAGGGACCGCTACACAGCCTAAATCCATCTCACTATTAAACGCAATGCTAGGGCTAGATCAAAGTCCGGTTGGCAATCAAAAAAATCGTCTGATCGGCGAATACAGGTTCCCTGGCGCGGCTGGCTCAGCCGAAGTAATCGCCACTATCAAGGGCGGAAAAGGCATGCCTGGCATCAAAACGATCGCGGCTAATAGTGCCTTGCGCCGTGTTTCGCCCGCCGGCAGCGGTGTTCAATATTTTCTGGTCGCCCGTGATACGGAACTACGCAGCGAATGGAATTCTCTCGATCCCTTTGTAACAAAAAAGTCGGTCAGTGATAGTGACGGCTATTGCCCCGGTCCTGGCCAGCTTTTCAACGAAGTATCCAAAATTCTAAAACCCGGCGGACTGATCGCCGTGACTGGCGAGCAAGCGGGTTCCCCAGCTTGGTATCTTATGAAAATAACCGGCGCGCGGTCCGACACTGATCTGCGCCAAACTACAATAACTTGGGAAGGGGCCGGACGATCAGTTAAAGAGGCGGCACAAGGGTCGCCCAACGCAGGCATGACAAATCAGAAGTTTGTCTCGCTGACCCAAACTTTATACGCCTACGGCAAAAAAGCCCCCAGCTTGGCCCAAGAGCCTCTCCTCCTTAGAATGCAATATATCGCGGCGGGCGGCATCGGAAAGTGGCAACCAAACCCCAGTGATAACCCGACAACCCCAAACACATGTTTTAACGATGGGTTGCCGTCCTGCGCGGTGCAAGAATTCATCGTTACAGCAGGCAAAATACTTTATTTGGCAACTGACAAGGGCGTTTTCTTCCGCACCGGGCCTGACAGCCCGTGGACAAGCGCTGCAGAAGGCTTGTTCAAGCGGTCAATTCTGACGATTGTCGAAGGCACCCAAGGGTTTGTCTATGCGGGCACTACCGGCGGCGGTGTATACCGAAGTTTAGCTGGGTCAACATCCTGGAGCGCCTTGCCCGGCGGTTATGTGACGCAGCCCGGTAAAATCAAAAACGGACCAAGTTTGCGCACTAGCTTGCCTGCCACTACGGTCAATAAACTGGCGCTGGCAGGGCATATACTGGCTATTTCTGAAAACAAGTCGGCAAGTCCTCCGCTGCCACCKGGACTGGTGTTAGCCGCAACCGACAATGGCCTATTCAGGAACGATCAAAGCGGCACCGGCTGGTTCAATATACCGCTGGATGACGCAGCAGACACAGCGGCAAGCAAAAGTGGTGCACAACCCCAAAGCGCCACGCCTGTTCTGGACTGTGCCTTAACGGTACATCAAGGCCAYGCCTACATCATTATTATCACGGATGGGGTACTTCAGCTTCTGGCCTGGCCAAAGAACATCAAACCATCCAAGAAAAAACAGCAAAAGCGGCCCGCCGCAAAGGCTGCAGGGCATGGCCTTGCACACATACCAAACATTTTTGTTGTGATTTTCGACGGCCTTGTGAAGTTGTTAAAGGTGCCTGTGCTGGCGATCTTGAAGATTTTAAAAGCCGTTTGGGCCATGATATTGAAGTTGTATCACCTTATCAAAAAAGCCTTGGAATGGCTCACACATGTAGACGTTCAACATTGGTCAGATAGCGACTTGCCTTTTCCGGGTTCAAAAGTCACGTTCAGCGGAAAATTTATCAGCCTGCAACTAGCAAAATTCCCTGCCAAAGACCAAGCGGAAACTGAACCAGCATCAGACAACCTTTCCGGAGAAACATTTCTGGCGCTCAGTACCAGTACAGGTATTTTTGCGTTCGACGCCACGACAGGAAAAKTAGTGGCGTGGGAAAATGGTCTCCCAAAATCTAGTGACCCCTTCGGCACTCTGAGCGGCGTGAACCAGCCAAGCGGCCATAACAACGCGATAATGCTCACCCTTATCGGCAACGAAGTCTTTGGTTTTGTGCCAACTGGAGGCCTCGACGATAACAATTTGCCAGCGGGTTCGTGGACATCCCAGTTAACTTTACCCGCGTACACCGATACACCAGCAAAAACGCCGAAATATCCGACTATTGTCCGGGCAGGCCACGAGAGCTTTTTATATGTTATTCGGCCCATAGAATTTATGAGCGAATGGCCAAACTTTGCCTTTGGTAACGCCGCAGGTGCGCTGGACCATCTGGATGCGCAGGATGCGGTGACATTCACCGGCTCGGCCACCACGGCGCGGATGTTGCGGGGGCATTCGGGGTTGCTGGACCGCGCGGTGCCATTCACCGCCGAGCAGGATTCCCTGAACGCTTCGATTCTGGGGCCGGATGCGGCGCCGGGAACCCCGGAGTTTGATCTGCTGGTGAAAGAGGTTGTGCGTGAGATGACCACCAAGGCCGGGCAAAAATGCACTGCCATTCGGCGCATCCTGGTTCCTGGATCTCAACAAGAAGCAGTTATCTCAACTCTTTCCTCAAAATTATCA
>JAESRJ010000261.1:0-3700 GCA_016764715.1 Kordiimonadaceae bacterium
CGGTTTTGGCGCTAGGCATTTGATTTGAAAATATGGCTCGGGGTGCCTGCGGGCTCCTTTTCGGCTCACATCCCTTGATATTCCTACTTTAGTCTTGAATATTCATCTGGCAGTCTTGGCATAACTAGAAAAGACTATGCTGTGTTTTCAACACCTAAGGAGCCACATGATGAAGTTTGGTGACTATATAAAAAAAGAACGGGAAAAACACAGTTGGACCCAGCCCGAGGCCGCAGCGAAGGCAGATATTGAGCAATCCTACCTCTCGAAACTAGAGACCGGGAAAAGCTACCCTTCAGAAGATATGTATGAGCGCTTAGTGGGCGCATACGGTATCGATACAGCGCATATGTGCAGCGTCGTCTACTCCGCAGAGCTAGACAAGCTCCGCGAAATCGCCGACGTCCGCGGCGCAATTCTAAGCCGCGAAAAAACCGAAGTCAGCTACCTGCGCAGTTGGTTAGGCGCTGGTTTAGTCATGTTGATGATCGGAACGGGGCTAGTAGCCTTCGAGTATAATCAAGGTTATAAGATTGAGTTTTCCTACAGATACCAATCCCCGGGCATCATAAAAACCGGTGAGCCAGTACAAATTTTCAAGTATTTAGCCGCACAGGAAGAGTATGCTTGGAGGAAACGAAACAATACGTTAGAGAAAAATCCTGACGCCAAGATTACGCCGCCCGACCCAAATGAAAGCTACAGCGACCGGGTCAGTTTCCATGTGTTAAATTATAAAGATAACATCGGCCCGTCATTCATGAAAGACGTCGCCGGCGGCCAACGCAGATACGAATTAGTGGACGAAGTTAGACACGAATTTTTACTGCGCACCAATTTAGTGATGGCCTTGGGTATTGCATTGATAATGGGTGCCTTCGGGTGCGGCTTTATCAGCCGTCGCTGGCGCTAACCCGGCGCACGAAGGCTAAGGGTACTTCCTGACCCTCGAAAGTCCTTTCACAAACAATGTTGTGAGATCGACCTTCGTGCCAAGAGGTACCCTTGTATTCAAGGCAGCATCCATTTAGAGAAGCATCACCGCTAAATATTCCAGCGCAAAGGCTCTGTTTATGAACGACATCGAATTTATTCACCTCTTTGAAGTTAAAGAAGAACAGATCATCCGACTGATGAACAATGCAGAGGTTGGCAAGCAGTTGCCGCTGCTCGCTGGTGGTTTTTCCGCTAAGAATTGCCGGGCTTTTTTAGATGCGAAAAAGCAGCTATGGGACGAGCACGGATATGGGCCCTGGGCGTTCCTGATCAAAGGTGAATTTGCCGGATGGGGCGGCCTGCAGCCCGAAGAGGGCGATGCTGATTTCGCCCTGGTGCTTCATCCCGATTTTTGGGGTTGGGGGCGCAAGATATTCCTGAAAGTGAAAGAGCGCGCTTTCGGCCAAATGGGGTTCACGTCAATAACTATATTGTTCCCACCAAGCCGCACGAATTCAAAAGCCATCTCGCGTTTGGGTTTTGTCGAAGACGGTCAAGTGACGACTAGCGGCGAGTTGTTTATGAGGTTTCGCCTTACCAAACCTTAGCTGAAAATAGTGCGGCCGGTTTAAACAATAGGGCCGCTAAATACCGCCCTCATCAATCCTGTCTCGTTTCTCTTAGCCAGCGGCATGCACGAGGCACGTCGCATCCACGTAATCATGCCCGGCATCTGTGTACTTTATTTCTTCAACGCCAATTGTTCATGTTTTGTTCACAACCACACAGCAATATGCTATGTAGAAACGAATCGCGCATGGTTAGGGTTGCAATGAGCCCGCTGTGTGCTGCCTAGCATTGGGGGATTAGTGTGGTTGCCAGCGTTCAGACAGTTGCTTTTGAAGGCATAAAAGCCTGCCCGGTTGAAGTGCAAGTTCAGGTCACAAGCGGCCTGCCGAGTTTTACTATTGTTGGCTTGCCAGACAAAGCCGTGAATGAAGCCCGCGAACGCGTGCGCGCCGCATTCTCCGCCATCGGCATGGCTTTGCCCGCAGAGCGCATCACCGTAAACCTCTCACCCGCAGACAGGCCGAAAGAAGGCTCGCACTATGATCTCCCCATCGCCGTTGCTTTGCTAACTGCYATGKGCGTGATTGAAAGCGACGCCACCGAGGGTGCTGTTGTATTAGGCGAACTGGGATTAGACGCCAGCATCCGTGCTATTTCCGGCATATTGCCAGCGGCCTTCTACGCCAGCGGCAGCGACATGCCGCTTATTTGCCCTGCAGCCAGCGGGGCCGAAGCGGCGTGGGCCGGCGGCACGGATATAATCGCCGCACCGCATATGCTGGCTCTGATCAACCATCTGCGCGGCAAGCAAATATTGCCCGTGCCAGAACCCCACATTGAAGAAGCCAAAGGCGACATGCTCGACCTGGTCGACATTAAAGGCCAGGAGGCTGCAAAGCGCGTGCTTGAGATTGCAGCGGCTGGCGGGCATTCACTGATGATGATGGGCCCTCCAGGCGCTGGGAARTCAATGCTGGCGGCACGTCTCCCTTCTATTTTGCCGCCTCTTTCTCCSGCCGAAGCACTTGAAACAAGCATGGTTGCCTCGATCGCAGGCAAACTGGTCGACGGCACCATCCGCCAACAACGCCCGTTCCGTTCGCCCCACCACAGTGCCAGCCAACCTGCTCTTATTGGAGGCGGTGCAAAAGCCCAACCGGGCGAAGTGTCCCTTGCCCACGCAGGCGTGTTATTTCTGGACGAATTGCCTGAGTTCTCTCGGCAAGCGCTGGAGGCGCTGCGCCAACCTATCGAAACCGGCGAAGCGGTAATTGCACGCGCACAAGCCCATGTAACATACCCCGCGCGTTTCCAACTGATCGCCGCCATGAACCCGTGCCGTTGCGGCTATTTGGATGATGTGACACTTGCCTGTAACCGCGCGCCGCGCTGCGCCCGCGATTACCAATCAAAAATATCAGGCCCGCTTTACGACCGCATTGATCTGTTCATTGATGTGCCAGCTGTTGCCGCCACTGATTTATCGCTGCCAAGCAGCAGTGAAGGATCCGAAGCCGTGGCTGCACGTGTGAAAGCCGCCCGGGACATCCAAATTGCACGGTTCAAGGCCTTGGGCGCCGAAAGCGTTCAGGCAAATGCCCACGCGGACGGAAAACTGTTGCAAAGCATTGCCACGCCCGATGAGGCGGGACGAGTGCTGTTGGAAAAGGCTGCCGTCCGCTTTCGGTTATCCGCTCGGGCCTATCACCGGGTACTAAAAGTGGCGCGCACCATTGCAGACCTGGCCGCCGCAACCGACATTTCGTCCGCCCATATAGCAGAAGCGCTCAGCTATCGTCGGAACCCGGAAAACATGGTAAGAAAAGTAGCTTAACGATTTAGGGTTATGCTGTGCCCAACACCTCGGCGGGCAAAACTAGTAGAAGCCGTTAACCGATTGGAAACACTATGGATCTTGGATGTTTTTCTTTGAGCCTCGCTGTTGCGGATATCAAAGCATCGCGCGCCTTCTACGAAACCATGGGCTTTAAAGTGATAGACGGCGCAGAAGCCCAGCGTTTTCTGGTTATGAAAAACGGTGACAGCAAAATCGGCCTGTTTCAGGGCATGTTCACGGACAATATGATGACTTTCAATCCGCCGGACGTTCGCCGTGTGCAATCAGCGCTTAAAGACGCTGGATATAGCCTTGAAAAAGAAGCCGAGGAGGGTGTCGGCGCCGCGCACGTTGCGG
>JAESRJ010000261.1:3705-7998 GCA_016764715.1 Kordiimonadaceae bacterium
SRCCCCKACGNNAAYCKGWYRCKWSTNYGANNAGTYTSAGNGRTYRMAGMKSGMTAAAAACTGGGTAGGATTTGTAWTATTGCGCGGTGTAGGTTGGGGCTTTCCATCCTCGTCATAACCGCATGAGTAAAAGGACCCACCAACACAGAGGTTGAATTAGAGATCGGAAAAATTGCATCTGTCCCGCTTATTTCTGTAGCGAGCAAGCAACTGRAAAATTTAGTGTTTTGATGTTTCAGATGAGTTGAAATTAGGGCTAGAAGACTTCTGTAGCTGCGTAATAGATTAACGTATTATTTGTGAGATGATTTGGTGTTATGAGGAAATCCCATCTGAGATTCAGAGTGTGGGGATTGTTGGCGCTGATTGCTGTCAATCTAACGGCATTGGTATGGTACGAACAACTCACGACAGAACGGTGGCAGTGGCATGGGCTTTGGTTTGCAGCTATAATTTCCTGCGCGTTAGCAATGATGCTACAAAAATGTGAGGTGTGTGGATTGCCTTGGCACGTTATAGCTTTTCCAGAAAAACAAACTAAGAAAAGTTCTTGGATTTCGCGGTTATGGCCCCATGAAGAGCATCCAGACCTATTGAGAATACCAAGAGATTGCCCAAAATGCAAAAGTGAGAGATTTTAGGCTCTTGGGACGCTATACTATATTCGTAAGATATTGATTTAGCTGCAATACATACGCCCTGCTTCCTGCTCCCCTCCGGTCTGAGTATTTTGCGGCTCAAAGCAACACCAAACACACGCCTTATTCAGTGACCATTACAGTAATTTCACCTCGAAACTTCCGCAACCTGCCTCTTTCACTGTCTCTAGCAATAAGTAAAGTCCCACGCCAAATTCCTTTTTGAAACCCGCCGGCAGGGCGCTTCTTTCCCGCAAAATAGACAGCTATTTGCTGATTTTTCGTTTGGGCTACGCCAAAATCTGAAAACACCGTGCCGTCTGGTCGGAATATTTTAAAGGACCACCGATCACCTTTCAGGGAATTAAAAACCCGGGCCGATAAAATTAGAGCCGGAGCCTCGGCACTAATCTCATCCCTCTGAGGCATCCATCTTGTTTTAGCCTTGGGCTTAGCGGTCACAAACTTCAGAGGCAACATAGTAAGCGCTTTGTAAGCGGGCTTCTCTTGCCACAGACTGTCAGTGCCACCCGTACCGCACGCTGCCTTTTGCGGCTGACCATCAAAGGGATCTATAAGATCGCCGTTTTGCCGCACATTAAAATGAAGATGCGGATACTCAGTAAAGCCTGAAAGACCCACTTCGCCAACCTTTTCGCCTTTACCAATTTCGTCTCCAGGCTGCAGGGTAACGGTGCCTTGTTTCATATGGCAATATTGCGTCTCATACCCCTCGGCATGCTGCAGGATGAGAGAGTTTCCGCAATYTCTCCCGCGAACCGCGTCCCGGCCGATCTCTTTAATAGAAACATCGGCCATATTAGAGCGAACCCTAAGCACTGTACCCGCTGCCGCTGCCACAACATCAACACCGCGCCACATTTCCGCTNAATCTGCGATAACAAAATCTGTGCCTTTATGGCCCTCCTGCGTCCGCCTGCCGCACGTGTAATCCTGCCGCTTATCATCATTTTGGCCTCTGCTGACGTAGCGTGCTACCCAACAGTTTYCCCCAATCTTACAGGAAATGGGCAACACCAWTCCCGTCTCAAYACTRCGCCAAGGYGCTAAGTACAGCGTGGCAGCAATGAGAATAAGGACAAAAATACTTAGCAATARTCGCATGATGGTTTTGCTTTCAGGRGTGATCTTGMTTACTACAGTAATCACAGCACRGCGRGCGACAAGTGCAAAGTGTATCTGTGCCCAAATTGAACTGATAAGTGCGGAGAKAATTGTATGGAGTGGCTTCCCGATACACTGACAACTCTTGATTTTTCTATACTAGTTTTTWCCAGTTTCTTCACCTCACTGCTAACGGCRGCSGCTGGYATTGGCGGCGGTGTCGCGTTGCTKGCWGTTATGGCGCAGATCGTGCCYGCRATYGCCRTAGTGCCSGTGCACGGTGTKGTRCAGCTGGGSTCAAACATYGGSCGCGCCAGTTTGATGCGCGCCGATATCAAYTGGAAAYTGCTGCTWTATTTYCTCGGCGGTAGCCTTATTGGCGCATTTGTTGGYGGGCAAGTCGTCRTYTCRTTRCCCATWGGGTACYTGCAGCTGATTTTGGCCGTGTTCATCCTCTATGCGACTTGGGGGCCAAARCCGGGCKCTGCHGTYTYRTCYGRAAAAGGTGTMGCTGTWGGCGGGGCGATYTCRACCYTRCTCACWATGTTTGTCGGCGCAACGGGGCCATTTGTTGCTGCGATACTAAAGCCCTTGGGGCTTGGCCGTATGGGGCAGGTTGCGACCATGTCAGCCTGTATGGTTGTGCAACATCTCTTGAAGGTGCTCGTATTTGGYCTGTTGGGTTTTTCCTTTGCCGCGTAYCTACCCCTTATRGCGCTGATGATYRCCATYGGTTTCCTCGGCACTATCGTTGGGCGGCGGTTACTCGAAARGGTGAGCGAAGTTTCSTTCAAGCTCGGGCTTAATATCATTCTGACGTTGCTGGCTGTTAGGCTTTTATGGTCCGCTGGTGAAGCCCTACGGACTGGGTCATAAGACGTGCTTTTCACCCTATCACTGGCCAGCGTCTTTGCATTAATTGCAGGCATTGCGGCTGCGCTTTTGGCGGTAACTTTGTTGGCGTCCCAAAAAGCAGGSGCGGCCTGGCTCGCCGGTTTTTCAGCTGTGTTTTCTTTTGCACTTTTATCGAGCGCGGCATTGCCTTCAGAGCTGCCGGTCTTCGTAGAACAGACGCTGAATTGGCTTAAATTCACCAGTCTTTTGGCCATGCCGTTTCTGCACCAATATGCCCGCCTTGCCATACGCACCCATGGCGGCGGATTGGCCTTACATCTGGTGCCTGCGGGCCTGTTTGCGCTTTTTTTATTGCCGCCCATATCAGCGTTTATAAGCGAACCACTGCTGCAGTCGGCGCTATATCTGATACAAAACCTACAAGTTATCCTCTATTTGGCGGTTATCCTCTATACCGTAAAGCGGTACCGTCGGCGCTTGAAACAGCAATATTCAGCGATCTCCGATATCGACCTAGGCTGGCTRCAACGCCTATCTGCGGGTTTGCTGCTGCTGATAGTCGCCGATTTTACTCTGTTTCCSGCACTCGGKGCACTCGGCTTACCGCGSCTCACTATACAGCTTWGTTTTAACCTTATTCTGACGCTTTATATCCTGTGGCTTGCGCGCAGTGCATTATACCAACATTTTGTCCGGGTACTGGCCATTGAACCACCGCCAAGGTACGAAAAATCAGGGCTGGACGCAGACAGTGCTGTCGTGATTGCAGGAGATGTCAAAAAGCTGATGCAGGACCAAAAATTATACTTGCAAGCTAATTTGGTCCTCGCTGATTTGTCGGCTGCTGCGGGAACCAGCAACCATTTGCTGTCTGAAGTGCTAAACACTGCTTTAGGGCAGAGTTTTTACGACTTTGTAAACAGCCACCGCGTGGCGGCGGCGCAGCAGATACTCCGCGATACAAACCGCCCTATTTTGGAAATCGCTTTTGCAGTTGGCTTTAATAATAAAGTTTCTTTCAACCAGGCCTTCAARAAGTTTGCRCGTGTAACACCCAGTGTTTACCGGCAATCACGCCCCAACAAAAACAGGTAAATAACGGTAATCTCGCTCGGCAYGAACGACAGAAGCCWGCGCTTTGCCTAAAYCCGTTCCATTCACTTTAATGRTTACGGAGATAATAATGAAAAAACTATTTTTACTGGCAGCGACGATCCTTTTCACATCAGCACCGATTTTTGCAACGGACAACATAGATACCGCCAAACGCTTTATTCGCGCGCTGGAAGCCGGCGATATGGCTATCGTAGCCGGCTTAATCGGTAAGGACGGCACTTTTGAAGACCCTACTTTCGGTGCCAGCCACAAGGGCCGCGACACACTGTTGAGAATTTATGAAGGGTACCGCGGCGGCGGCACAACACACGATCTGTTTGGCTATGTCACTAACGCTTACGAAAGCAGTGAGACCGTGGTGCTAACCTATATGGTTTATGCTGCCGTCGATTTGGTAGCGGGCGGCAAGGCCGCGGATCGCCTTCCGTTGATGGGGCAAATTATCCGCGTGATTGGTTTCAAAGACGGTAAAATCATCCGCCATACGGACCTTGCCAATTATAGCCGGATATTAGCGACTATAGCGGCAGCCAGAAAAGCACGTGCGAGCCAGTGACTG
>JAESRJ010000262.1 GCA_016764715.1 Kordiimonadaceae bacterium
AATTAGAGTCGCTCCTATAATTAGAAACGTCAAAAAAGGCATAATTGCTCTGCTCACGGCTATTTCCCCTCGCTTGGCGTTTGAAACAACGCGCGCCATCTGGTACAGAAGCCTGTGTCTGAGATCAGTTGGCCACGCGCCGACAGAAAAGGGTATTTTACTCCATGAGTCAAACAGGAAACCGGAACCGTACAAAGGTTATTGTGACGCGCAAATTGCCGGACAATATCGAAACACGGATGGCTGAGCTTTTTGATGTTACTTTAAATTTGAAAGATAAGCCTTTCACGCAAGATGAGCTTAAAGCGGCTTGCGCTGAAGCGGATGTTTTGGTGCCAACGGTTACAGATAATATTGACGCTGACGTTATCGCGGCAGCGGGCGAAAACCTGAAGCTGATCGCAAATTTTGGCGCTGGTGTTGACCATATTGATGTAGAGGCAGCGCAGGCGAAGGGTGTTATTGTGACAAATACGCCTGGTGTTCTCACTGAGGACACCGCAGACTTGACGATGGCACTTTTGCTTTCTGTGCCGCGGCGTTTGTTCGAGGGTGAGAAAATCCTCCGTGACGGTGAATGGACAGGCTGGACACCAACCTTTTTGATGGGCAGCCGTATACAAGGTAAACGCCTCGGCATTATTGGTATGGGTCGGATTGGCCAGGCTGTAGCGCGGCGCGCGCGCGCCTTTAACTTGTCGATACACTACCATAAAAGAACGCGTTTGCCTGAGCAGGTTGAAAGTGAACTGGAGGCGACATACTGGGATGATCTTGACGAGATGCTGACCCGTATGGATTTCATTTCGGTGAATTGCCCCCTAACGGAAGATACCTATAGGCTGCTCGATCGTAGGCGCCTGAAAAAAATGCAGTCACATGCGGTAATTATCAATACGGCTCGGGGCGAGATCATTGACGAAGAAGCCTTGGCTGATTTGATTGAGGACGGCCGTATCGCCGGTGCTGGGCTCGATGTGTTTGAAGACGAACCCAATATTAACCCCAAACTTTTGGGCCTTAAAAACGTGGCTCTGGTTCCTCATATGGGGTCGGCTACGGTGGAAGCGCGAGAGGCGATGGGCGAAAAAGTTCTGATCAATATCCGTACTTTTGCAGATAATCATCGGCCACCAGACCGGGTTCTACCGCAGCTTTAGGGAAAACGGCTGGACCCAAGGGCTTTATGGCTATACTAGGCCTCTAGAACCATCAATCAGACTATAGCATTTTWGTATCAAGTGAGCGCATGACCGACCTTAAAAATATCCGTAACTTCTCTATTGTTGCTCATATCGACCACGGTAAATCAACCTTGGCTGACCGCCTTATCCAGTATACWGGCGGTCTTGAGGACCGTGAGATGAAGCAGCAAGTGCTCGAYTCGATGGATATCGAACGAGAACGCGGCATTACCATTAAAGCGCAAACTGTACGGCTGGAATATAAGGCCGACGACGGTGAGACCTATATCCTTAACCTGATGGACACACCAGGCCATGTGGATTTCGCTTATGAAGTAAGCCGCTGTTTGGCAGCGTGCGAGGGATCACTGCTTGTCGTGGATGCCAGCCAAGGCGTTGAAGCCCAGACATTAGCGAATGTCTATCAGGCGCTAGACAGTGATCACGAAATTGTACCGGTTCTGAATAAAATTGACCTGCCTGCTGCTGAGCCTGATCGTGTACGTACGCAAATCGAAGACGTTATTGGCCTTGATGCCAGCGACGCGATCGAATGCTCTGCCAAGTCAGGCCTGGGCATTAAAGACGTGCTTGAGGGTGTCGTAACCCGGCTGCCATGCCCTGTAGGCGACCCGGATGCGCCGCTCAAGGCTCTGCTTGTGGATAGCTGGTACGACTCTTATTTGGGCGTAATGGTGCTTGTTCGTATTATCGATGGCAGCATCAAGAAGGGCCAGAAAATTAAAATGATGGCCGCAGACGCGGACCACCAAGTTGATAGGGTGGGTGTGTTCACGCCTAAAAGCGTCAATGTACCGATGCTGGGCCCTGGTGATATTGGTTTTATCACAGCGTCCATCAAAGAAGTTGCTGACACCCATGTAGGGGACACAATCACAGACCAGAAAAAGCCGTGTGTTGAAGCGCTACCGGGCTTCTTGCCTAGCCGGTCTGTTGTATTCTGCGGGTTATTCCCAGCGGATACTTCTGAATTTGAGCAGCTGAAAGAATCGCTCGTCAGGTTGCGTTTGAATGATGCCAGTTTTGAGTTTGAAACAGAAAGCTCCACTGCGCTTGGCTTTGGTTTCCGTTGTGGTTTCCTCGGTATGCTGCATCTGGAAATTATTCAGGAACGTATTACCCGCGAATTTGATATTGAGCTTATCACCACGAGCCCTAGTGTGATTTATCAGATGCATATGAATAACGGTGACGTAATTGAAATGCATAATCCGGCAGATATGCCGGACGTGGTGAAGATTGACCATATTAAAGAACCCTGGATTGATGCAACGATATTGGTACCAGACGAATATCTGGGCGTCGTTCTAAAGCTGTGTCAGGACAAGCGCGGCATCCAGGACGACCTTACCTATGTCGGCTCTCGCGCCATGCTTAAATACCGCTTGCCGCTCAACGAAGTTGTGTATGACTTTTATGATCGTTTGAAGTCCGTTAGCCGGGGTTATGCCAGCTTTGATTATGAAATCCGTGACTATGAGCAGTCTGACTTGGTGAAGATGTCGATCCTAGTGAATGCAGAGCCTGTGGACGCGCTTTCTATGCTGGTTCACCGTTCAGTAGCTGAAGGCCGGGGCCGGGCCCTATGTGAGCGGCTGAAAGACCTAATTCCGCGTCAGCTTTTCAAGATACCAATTCAAGCTGCAATTGGCGGTAAGGTTATCGCGCGCGAGACGATTTCAGCGATGCGTAAAGATGTAACGGCGAAATGTTATGGCGGCGATGTGACCCGTAAAAAGAAGCTGCTGGAGAAGCAGAAAAAAGGCAAGGCCAAGATGCGCCTGTACGGTAAGGTCGAAATTCCGCACAGCGCCTTCATTGCGGCTCTTAAGATGCGGGAAATCTAAATCTCAGCTGAGTTTGCAGGCCTAGCAAGGCCTTTGAGCACGCTTATTGCGCAATTTTAGAGTTTCTAAAGCTTGTTCGATCCCAGAATAGGGCCGTTTTGAAATTTTTTTGGTGAAATAGCCCGTTTTCGGTATTTTGTTTACCCCTTGTTAAGGGGATGGGCCGTATAACTGGTGTTGCTGATACAGCCTAATAGCTCCCTTGATCTGACTGTGTCGCGCGGAACCGCATGTCCTCCCCCGAATGCGGTTCCGCTTTTTTATGTCTGACACACAAAAATCCCAACCTCCCCTGCCCTCCTTTTTAGCGTCCTTTTTCAGTCCAGCATTGATAATTTTCTTGATATCGCATTCAATAGGCTTGGAAGGCTGGAACTTTTGATAAGTCGTGGGTCATTGTATGAACGGTTGTTTTAGAATCTTTTTTGGTTTGCTGTTGCTGGTTGCGGCAACAGGTTCGGCAAGTGCGCAGAATCGGTTGGATTCTAATCAGACAATTCAATTGGCGCTYGATATYTACAGCGGCATTCAGCGGAGCACATTGCCTGGTGCCGTCGCCATAAAAATCAAAAGGCTGCTCGAATCCCGCACATACAGATGTATTCGTGTAAGCGAATATCAAGTTTTTTACCAACGCCCAAATTTGGCGACGCTAAAAGTAAAGTGCAGTGGTAACAGGACATACGGCCTTACGGTTGCGACCAATGGGTATTTCGCGGTTTATGGTGGCGACGGCATGTTGGCGCCAATTAACCAGCGGGACGCTGTCGTCTATAGTATCGCCGCTGAGGGCGATGTTACAGAAATTAGCGGTATTACTTTGGAGCTTGGTAAACAGGAAACAGAAGCTCGTTTTGCTGCAGGGGGTGACCTTGACTATTTATACCTTGGCCTGATTTTCCTTGTACTCACTACAGTCGTGGGCGGGATGACCGCAGTTTTCATAAGGCAATGGCGACGAAAACAGGGCCGTAAGCCTCGCCAGCGTATGAAGCCGATGAAAAAATTTAAAATAGGCGCATCGAGCGCGCTTAAGGACCAACTGCTGTTGGAAGGTAAACGTAGCGCCAAATATGTACATTACCATGCTAGTGGGATTTATGTAGCTGTCGGGAAACGAGGAAAACGCCGCCTGTTTTTAACAAAATTTTGGGCTAGAATATACGCCATGTTTAGCCTGAATCTCTACGAAGTAACAGAAACGGACTTGGCCAAGATTGATCTAACTTCTGTATACCGGACTATTGAGTTGGCTATAGAGAAAAAGGCTGCTGCAGAGGCAGCCAAGGACGCTGCTGAAGAGGCTGGCTATAATGACGTTGTTGATGACGTACCCGATGACCCCGATGACCCTGATCACACGGTAGGCGCTAGCCCTGTTGGTAACCGATAGCTACTGGCTGACAAACGCTGGCGTGGCCTAAGTCTGCTACCTACGTCTAAAAGGTGGTTCCCAATCTTGGCCAGAAAGCAGTGCAACAAGATTTGCAACTAAAGCTAAAAACACGATTAGGGAAATATACTTATAATATATGTAAGGGACGAAAGGGACTTGGCCGAAGAGCTTTTTTTTCTCCCGCCAGTGAGCGATTAATATTACCGCTACGCACGCACCCATGCTGATTAATAAAGGAATAAGTGTCATACTGGCTATATAACCAGTTTGGTATTTTTTTCAATATTTAGATAGGCTGGGAAACTACGGAAATTGCCGAAAGGTATCTAATTAGCCCTCGGCACAAATTCTGGCTTTCCAAAATGGTATCCTTGGCCGTAATCAACACCCAGAGCGGCCAGGCTTTTGGCTTGAAACTCGGTTTCTACATGTTCGCCGATGGTTTTTACGCCCAAATCTTTGCACAATTTCACAATAGAAAGCAGGAAGGTGGGCTTGTAATTTTCGGGTGTCATTTCGCGAATATACTGACCGTCAATTTTTACGAAGTCGACATTGAACGCGCGAAGATACTGATACCCGGCCGCGCCTGCTCCAAAATCGTCTAAACATATCTTGAAACCCATGGCTTTAATTTTGCTCAAAATCATTTCGGCTTTCTCGAGATCTTGCACAGCGGCGGTTTCTGTCAGTTCAAGAAGAAGTGAATGAGAAATGTCAGTGGCATTTTCGAGTAATTTTATAAGGGCTGCTGCATGCTGATCGCTATCCAGCGTGCGGCCGGAGATGTTTATAGCCAGCGCRGTGGGCGTGCCCAGTTTTTTCATTTTTCGAACATAGTCGATTGCTTTTCTGCACAGTGCTATGTCGAATTCTTCAATAATGCCTACTTCTTCGGCGAAAGTGATTATTTCTAGCGGCGAGCCGTCGTCCATAGTTTCGTCGAAGCGGCTTAGGACCTCGTTATGGTGAATTTCCCCATGCTGCAAGGCAACAACTGGTTGGAAAACCATCTTGAAACTGCCTGCATCAATAGTTTTCCTGATATTGCGAATGCGCTGCTGTGTTTTTGTGGCCATATCTTCATAGGCGCCGGTAAGCGTATCGAAATCTATTTTACCTGGGTCCGAGCAGAATTTGTTCAAAACGTAAGATAGCGTTCGCAAGACCTGATCTTCCGCCACGGCTTTCTCGTCCGTAACCATGGTTGAGAAAGTTGTGGTCAGTGAAATGTCTTTGTCCACTGCTTTGAGGGTCTTGCTCAGGTGTTCGCCGTCAGACTTTGCCCGGTGCAAGAAGGCAAATTGTTTATCGCCGATAAGACCCGCTGACTGGCCATCAACGGAAAGTGTTTTTAGATGCGCGGCAACCTGTTTGAGTAGACGCCGCATATGCTTCGGTCCGCCCCGTTTTTTGGCTTCCTCCAGGCCGGTCACTTCGATCGCTGTCATATAGAGGTTACTCTTGGCCTGGTGGTCCACCATGGTTTCGGTGGCCAATGCCATGAAAGCATCTTTTGTCAGTAACCCTGTTTCTTCGTCAACATCCGCAGCGGATATACCGCCGCCTCCTAGAGGAGCCGCTCTAAGGGCCAAATATGTGTGGCCATTATTGGAAGGCATATTGAGAGTAAAAACCCTTAACGCTGCGCTTCGAGTAGCGTCCGTGAGGAAGCGAATGGGTAAAGGGCCGATGCGGCCTTTATGCTCCAGATGCATTGTCAGTGCCTTGAASACYTCCCGGTCGTCTWSRTCAATAAGCTNCAAGANTATKYTTGCCRATTARGCTGGCSCCTTTYTCMKYGCCRATTCTGTCTGAKGCWCCRCCTTCAAAGACAATGATACCCTTTTTGTCGATCTCAAGAAAAATCTCAGCAGCAGCAAAGGAAAACGCAACAAAGCGTTCCCGTTCTTTTTTGATTTCTTCAAAGCTATTAGACATTTATCGCTCGGATTAAGATCTGACGCATTACATTCCCCGTTTTTTAGTCGTCTTGCGCCGCGCTCTCTATTGTCGTTTTAAATAAAGAGCCGGATTGGCAGAAGTTTAGTCTACTCTATGTCAATAAAGGTAAACAAACTCTACATATCTAGTACTTTGTACA
Organism: Kordiimonadaceae bacterium; assembly: GCA_016764715.1. Lineage (GTDB taxonomy): Bacteria > Pseudomonadota > Alphaproteobacteria > Sphingomonadales > Kordiimonadaceae > Kordiimonas. Next base: position 6,553 of record JAESRJ010000262.1, read on the forward strand.
TACTTTGATTTCAGCTGCTGCTCTGCTATGACCGATCAGACGAAATTGATCGAGGGATATCAGGCATTTATGTTGCTGGCGCTTATCGTTGGATGCGAGATTGCGTTCTGGGTGCTGTTGGTGCTCGGGCTTGTGGCACGCTATATAATGGGTATGTCCCGGCTCGGCGGCTTTTTCCTTTTATGTGTGCCGCTAATAGACCTTATTTTGCTCGTGGCTACGGTGATCGATTTACGGAGCGGGGCGATTGCAAATCCTGCTCACGGTCTGGCGGCGGTCTATTTGGGTTTTACCGTTGTATTTGGTCACGGTGTGATCAAATGGGCAGACCAACGCTTTGCGCGCAAGTTCGCAGGAGGCCCTGAACCTTGGAAACCGCCCGTATCCGGCTGGGACTATACACGCTATGAATGGGTAATGTGGGGAAAGGGCGTGCTCGCATGTTTGATTGCAAGCCTTTTGATTCTAGCCGCCATTTTTATGGTTGGGGACGCCGCCCAAACAGCTGAATTAACGGCTTGGTTTCCATCTCTTGCAGGGCTGATGATTATTTGGCTCTTTGCTTGGCCGATATGGTACACAGTGTTTCCGAAAAAAATAGTGACCGATACTAATGATGTTGGTGATGACTAAATATGCGGACGCGCGGTCCTAAGTTTTTGGCCGCCGGGTAATGATTATTGATTGGAATAATAGGGCGGCCTTATTTTGGTTGTTTGAAAATTAGGTTTAAGTCGGCTGAGCAGAAAGCTACAGCGAACAGTTCGGGAGAGACTAAATGCAATTTTTACCAAAAACACTAGCGTTGATGGGAGCGGCACTGGGTGTGCAGGCAGCTTCAGCGCAAGACAATAGCTTCTCCTATAGCGACATCTTTAATCTTGAATTCGCTACAGGCCCGCGGATTACACCAGACGGCCTTTCCGTAGTGTATGAGCGCCGCTCGATGGATATCATGGCGGACCGCCAGCGTTCGAATATTTGGCAGGTCAATCTGGACGGCACGGCGCACCGACCGGTCCTTTCTGGCAAAGCCAGTTATAGGATGCCCCGGTTCTCTCCAGACGGCAGCCGCATGGCGTATGTATCAGCCGTCGAAGGCAAAACACAGATTTATGTGCGCTGGCTTGATACTGGCGATACGGCCCGGGTAACAGATATTGAGCACGCACCCGGAAACCTCAGCTGGTCGCCGGACGGAAAATCCTTGGCATTCACTATGTTTGTACCGGGTAAACCAACTAGTCTTTTCAAAATGCCAAGCAAACCAAAGGGCGCCAAATGGGCAGGGAATGCCCGTGTGGTCGATAAAACCACTTACCGAATTGACGGTGTAGGATTTTTGCCGGCCGGCAATACACATGTGTTTACAGTGCCAGCAGACGGCGGTACCCCGCGTCAGCGCACCGCGGGTGATTTTAACCATAGTGGCGGG
>JAESRJ010000263.1 GCA_016764715.1 Kordiimonadaceae bacterium
GGCCACGAGTTCGCTGGCGAAATTGTCGAGGTCGGGCGCAACGTCGAAGACCTTTCCGTCGGGCAGCGTTGCACTGGCGAGGGTCACTTGATCGGCAACCATTCCCGTCAAAGCCGGTCGGGCAAGTTTCATCTGGACCCGGAAACAAGAGGCATCGGCGTGAACGTCGATGGCGCTTTTGCCGAATATCTATGCCTACCGGCCTTCAACGTGGTTCTACTGCCCGATGCAATTCCTGACGAAATCGGCGCAATCCTAGACCCGCTCGGCAACGCGGCGCACACGGCGCTCAGCTTTGATTTGGTTGGCGAAGATGTACTGATCACTGGCGCTGGCCCTATCGGCATTATGGCCGTGGCAATCGCAAGGCGTGCGGGTGCTCGCCATATCGTTATCACCGACGTTAACGACTACCGACTATCGCTGGCGCTTAAAATGGGCGCTACCAGCATTGTAAACGTTACGAAACGCTCGCTGCGCGATGTGATGAGCGAGCTGAAAATGRCYGARGGYTTTGATGTSGGSCTTGARATGTCCGGYGTCCCRTCCGCGTTTAAYGACATGCTGGATACCATYAAYCACGGCGGCAAGGTTGCCCTGCTTGGTATCCTTCCGAAAAACACGGGCATCAACTGGAACCACGTGATTTTCAAAGGCTTGGAAATCCGGGGTATTTACGGTAGGCGCATGTTTGAGACATGGTATAAAACCATCGCCATGATAGAAAGTGGCCTCGATCTGTCACCCGTGATCACCCACCACTATGGTATTGATGAGTTTCAAAAGGGTTTCGACCTGATGCGGTCAGGCAAATCCGGTAAGGTTATTCTCAGCTGGTGACCGGCTTTAAAGGGTGGGCAGTAAACTAGCTGTGATTCCAACGAGATCGCGACCAATTAAGTTGCCAATYCARAGWAAWTTTAGAATRGTTACGCMTCAAYGTGCCCTSCGAGCACACGCCTGACTTTTTACATTGGAGCKAGCTTAATGTCCCGACCGCCACTACCACCCTTCACTGCTGAAACTGCRGCTGAAAAAGTRCGCCTTGCCGAAGAYGGCTGGAATGGCMGCAATGCAGAAAAAGTAGCCCTCGCCTATACRGAARACAGCCAGTGGCGCAACCGAGCCGAATTCATTCAGGGCCGCGAAAGCATAAAAGCCTTCCTCACCAGAAAGTGGCGGACTGAGCTTGAGTATCACCTGATCAAAGAGCTTTGGACATACACCGACAACCGTATCGCTGTGCGGTTTGCTTATGAATACCGCAATGATAGCGGCCAGTGGTTCCGCGCTTACGGCAATGAAAACTGGGAATTCAATACGGATGGGCTTATGCAGCGCCGTATCGCCAGCATAAACGAACACCCCATAGATGAGAGTGAACGGAAATTTACATGGCCTTTAGGCCGCCGCCCTGATGACTTTCCCGGCCTAGCAGCCCTTGGATTTTAAGCGACCGCTCTAAAAGAAGCAGAAGCAACTCAATATCCGAAGATTTGCATAAATAAAGCCCACCTCAAATGAAGTGGGCTTTATATAATTCGTCTAAAATTTAACACAACCAGCCAAAAAAAACGTTGCTCTGAAAAGCTTTAGCCTTTTTTGCGGCTCGTAATTTTAGTGCTAATGGCTTCAGCATCTTCAAGCAGCAAATAGCTATTGATCAACACTTCCATGCCTGCTTCCACATCAAGCGCTCCGCCGTCGCCTGCAACAGTATCACCACCAGCAGCTGGCGCAATATCTGACAAAAGCGCTGCTGACATATCGTCAATCCAGGYACCGAACTGCATTTGAGACTTATCAAAAATCGCGGCAGCCATTGAGGCACTAGCCCTTAGGTCTGCGCTTTTTTGCGCGCCGTCAACCGAAGCCGCAAGATTGCTATAGCAATCCCCAGCTTGTTGCGCTGCCTTCATAACCTGGCGGAATTCTTTTCCAATAACCATTACCTGCTTCTCAGCAGACATTCCTGTAGATGCCTTTGTAGACATCAAGCCATCAGAATGGCCTTCAACAAACGCAAAGCACTGCGAACCAAACGCTTTAGAAGCATTAAAATCACTTGCGGCAACTGCGCCGCTTATCACAGTTGCGCCAATAGCAATTGCCGCAATGCGGCCAATAACATTCTTCATAATAAACCCTCTTATCCCAATTTATTCCCTAAACAAAAATCCATTGCCTGAATTTGCCTGAGTAGAGAAACGCTACACATCAGCCTCACATTGCCGATGGCCACGCCCGCACCTAATCCCAACTTAGCACATTTGACGCCAGATTCAACGTCAACAAAGGGTTAACGCTAGAAAACTTCCCGCCAGTACTAAGAAMYCCCCTACAAACCGATGATCCGCTGGAAGATTTTCCCTACAAAACTGTGCAGCCGGATAGGCGCCTCGGTAACAACGAGGCAGATACAATCTTCGCCGTCATCGATCTGGGGAAAGTGATCTGTGATGTCTTCGTCAGCGAATTCAAGCATACCTGGCGTATAGTGAACACCCTTCGCCTTGAAGCCGCCCCGAAGGACAAGCGTCATCTCAGCGCCCGTATGATCGTGCAGGGGCACTTGAGTGCCGCCTTTTGCTTTTAACAGCCACAGCTTCTCACCTTTGGGTCCAGACCAAAGCTTCACATGCTTCATACCGGGCCCCATGGTGCGCCAACGCAAATCATCCAGGTTTTTGCCCAGATACTCAGTCAACGAAATGGGATCACCACACCGCAAGGGCTGGGGCGCTTCTTCTTCATCCACGGACAAAGCGTCAATACGGCTCAACACATCACCGAGAGCCGTCGCGGCCAGCGGTGCCGGAGCACTGTCTTCCATCAGCGCGCCGCCAATGGCCTCAGCGTCCCGCACCGTTTGCTGCATTTCCGGATGGAAATCCACGTGCGTTGCAACAAGCACAGAATGCGCTTCACTAAGCGAACCCGCTGCATAAGAAAGCAGCCATTCGTCTGACATATAACCCTGGGCAGTCATAGGGCATCTCCCAATTCTTTTCGCAGCACTTGAAATGCTAGTCTAATTCTGGACTTCACGGTTCCAAGCGGCACGGCCAAATGTTTGGCGATTTCTGAATGGGACATTTCCTCGAAGAACGACAATTTTATTACTTTTTGTTGGTCCGTATTAAGTTTGGACATTGCTTGGGCCACATTGCTACCGGTTTGCTTTTGGTCCAGCGATYTATCAGTTTKGTCTGTAGCCACCAAATCCGCCATATGGTCGTCAGCGTTTACCTCTGGGTATTTCTGTTTGCGGGTTAGGTCGATAAATTTGTTTCGGGCAATGCGGAATATCCATGTTGAAACTTTTGCTCTGTCTGGTTTGAACAAGGCCGCTTTTTGCCAAACGGTCACCATTATGTCCTGCACCAAATCTTCTGCTTGTACTGCGCCCATGCCGAGCTTGATTAAATAAGACTTCACACGCGGCGCAAAATGTTCGAACAAAACGCCAAAGGCAGCTTTGTCCCTATGTGCCGCGATATTCTGTATTAACTGCTCATGAGAAAGCATCGGTTGTTCTGCGGACGTACTGATATCAGATACCTTGAGCTTGGGGTTCACCAGGCCTTTAGTATCATGTTTTGTTTTTTTCWTTGTCAAGCGATTGCCCATCCCCGCAGACAGAAATCCAGCAGAGAGAGAGGGCATATCCAACATTTGTAAATCCGCATTATACATGTTGCTGCTTACGGGTACGGCGAGCAACCAGATCACTATTTAGTTCTGTGGGTAATGGCTAGCACCTAAAAGGGCACAACTCCTATGCTGCCCCCACACAAACACTGCCCATGCGTGCATTAATTACATATTCACAATCACAAGCACCCGCATTCGCATACAAAGAGCKGCTTTTGTGATCCGAAACCCACTTGTAGCCGTACCTAAGTCAATGAAGTTCAATTTTGAAGTTGGAGTTGCATGTGACTTTGCGGGACATAACCACAGATACCGGGAACGAAGAAAAATCCATTAAAGACAAAACAGTAGGTAAAAAAATAGCCATCATTGGTACTGGCATTTCCGGCATGTCAGCGGCTTGGCTACTCGCTGAAAATCACGATGTAACTATATTCGATTCTAAAGATTACATTGGCGGCCATAGCCACACAGTTGATGTAACTGTGGACGGCAAGACTTTCCCCGTAGACACCGGTTTTATTGTTTTCAATCCGCAAAATTACCCCAACTTGATCGAGCTGTTCAAAACGCTTGATGTCCCTACATACGACACTGACAYGTCCTTCTCCGTCTCCTTGAAAGATGAGGATTTCGAATATTCTGGCGGTGACGGCTGGGGCATGCTGGCGCAACCCAGCAATATATTTAARCCTCGATTTTGGTCGCTGGTTCGCGGTATCCTCAAGTTCTACAAGAAAACWGAAGCCTATATCGATGACGAAACCACTGAGCATCTAACGCTTGGTGAACTCCTAAAGCGAGAGGGCTACTCAAAAAGCTTCGTCCAAGATCATTTGGCCCCAATGGGCGCGGCCATCTGGTCCAGCGACAGCGCGGATATCCTTGATTATCCCGCCCGTTCTTTTCTGCGTTTCTTTAAAAATCACGGCCTTACACAACTGACAGACCGGCCTGCATGGCGCACCGTGCGCGGCGGCAGCAGAGAATATGTAAAGCGGATCACCGCAAAATTTAAGGACCGCATCAACCTGTCAACGCCGGTATCTTCTGTAAGAAAAGTCGGAACCGGCGTTGAAATAACGGCAGGTGGCCGAGCRCCAGAACGCTTTGAYGAAGTTGTCTTTGCCTGCCATTCTGACCAAGCTCTGGCGATGCTTGCCGACCCTACGGATAAGCAGCTTACAGTGTTGTCGGACCTTAAATACCGGCCAAACCATGTTGTCTGGCATACGGACGTCAGTGTAATGCCAAAACGTAAGGCGGCATGGGCCAGCTGGAATTATAGCGAAAAGTCAAATGCAGGCGAAAACGAAGCTGCAGTTTCATACTGGATGAACAAACTTCAGCCATTGCCCACGGAAACACCCGTTATCGTCACCTTAGGTCCTAACCAAGATATCGATCCCGCAAAAATTCTCGGGGAATATACCTATAGCCATCCTGTATTCGATATGGCCGCCCTAAAGGCCAAACAGGATATATGGGCATTGCAAGGCGATGCAGGCATGTGGTTCTGCGGYGCCTATTTGGGCGATGGTTTCCACGAGGACGGCATCCAATCGGGGCTCGCGGTGGCTGAAATGCTCGGCGGCATGCGCAGACCCTGGCAAAAGCCAGAGCAGAATGCCCGCATCGGCCTGTGTGATTTGGTATCCACCGGCAATCACGAAGAAGTTGCTGCATGAACGCGCCACGGCAACAGCCATGCCTTTATAAAGGCGATGTCTGGCACAAGCGAAAAAGCCCCAAAGTACACAGTTTCCGCTATCCAATTTTTTACTTGCTGCTTGACCTAGATGATCTTGCRTCGGGCAACGCCAAACCCTGGTGCCTGTCTTTTGATCGCTTCAATGTATTCTCGGTGTGCCAGCAAGACTACGGAGATTTCACAAGTGGCAGCCTGAAAGATCACATTCTGGATGTGCTGAGCAAAGGCGGCATCCGTGCGCCGAACCAGATAATGATGCTAACTCTGCCCCGGATGCTCGGCTACGCCTTCAATCCAATGACATCCTTCTACTGCTATGACCAAGACGGAGGGCTAACTGCTATTCTATACGAGGTGCATAATACCTTTGGTGAACGTCATACCTATATTCACCAGGTGGAACCAGATACACAAAAGAGCGTGTCGCACAGCGTCGAAAAACGTTTCCATGTATCGCCTTTCTTCCCCGTTGATGGCACTTACAAATTCCACCACAGAAGGCCTGCTGAAAAGCTGTCGCTCGCTATTCAATATAGCGATGCAAGCGGAACGCCCCTTATGACTGCTTGCTTAACAGGCGAACGCAAAGCCCTAAACACCGCTGCATTGCTCAGCGTGTTCGTCAAAATACCGCTTATCCCCTTCAAGGTAATTGGCGCTATCCACTATCAGGCGCTGAAGCTTTGGATAAAACGCATAGAATTTTTCGRCAANCCTGCGGCACCGGAACACCGGTATTCATCTTTCAATCAAACACCACCCGTAGGGAAGTAARTCACATGGACGGWACGTWYCAAAAAGTAAAAYCTGCRGCMCCTTCRRYKAAARTAACCGATGCKMGGGAAAAGCTYTTYTCCTATGTGCTCAACCATATTCAGGTTGGCACGCTCACGGTAGAGTTCCCTTCCGGCAACCACCATGTTTTTGGTAGCGCCGCACTTGATCTGGATGCCCACCACCATGCCGACATGACAATTCACAGTTGGTCAGCCATTACSCGCGCGATGCGAGGCAGTGATATTGGCCTGGCTGAAAGCTATATGGATGGTGAYTGGTCAACGAATAACCTTACCGCCCTGCTTATGGTCCTGGCCGCCAACCTGGAGGCATTAGAGGCCAAGCTCTCTTCCTCTAAAATATTCTACTTCTTCGACAAACTGAAGCATTTGTTCAATAGAAATACCAAAAAGGGCAGCCGCAAAAATATCTCRTACCACTATGACCTCGGCAATGACTTCTACGAACTTTGGCTTGATGAAAGCATGACATACTCCGCCGCTATTTTCAAAAACGGAAACCATGATTTAGTAGAAGCACAGCGCGAAAAATATGCACGGCTAGCTCAAGAAATTGGTATTAAAGCAGGCGACCACATTCTTGAAATCGGGTGCGGCTGGGGAGGCTTTGCTGAATATGCGGTGCGGGACCTTGGCTGCCGCATTACCTGCTTAACTTTGTCGGTCGAGCAATTGGAATACGCCAAAGCTCGCTTGGATTGGCAAGGTCTAAGCAACAAGGCGGAGTTTTTACTGAAAGACTACCGCGACATGACCGGGGCGTTTGACCACATCGTCTCCATCGAGATGCTGGAAGCCGTGGGCAAAGAATATTGGACAAGCTATTTTGAGCAAGTACGCAGCCTTTTGAAACCGGGCGGCCGGGCCGGCATTCAGGTTATCACCATAGAAAACCACCGTTTTGAAGAGTATTCGACAGGTGTTGAGTTTATTCAAAAATACATCTTCCCGGGCGGCATGCTGCCGTCAGATGAGATCCTGAAAGACTATTTCAAAAATCATGATTTTGAGCTAATCAGCCAAAAAGACTTCGGGCATGACTACGCGCTTACTCTTCAAAAATGGCAAAAAACTTTTCAGCAGAAAAGCGCCGCTGTAAAATTGCAAGGTTTTGATGATCGCTTCATGCGCATGTGGAACTTTTACTTCTCCTACTGCGAGGCTGGATTTCGCAACAAAAACATCGATGTAGTTCAATATGTTATCGGATAAACCGCTACTCGGCGGCCTTAAGTGAACGGCGCAAAACACGCCCATGACGTTCAAAGGACGCCATGGCACATAGTCTTTCTTTATTCTCTGCCCGCTGTAGCGCTGTCGTTTCCGCTTATTCCATTTGCTGTGTATTTGCCTGTCTATTACGCCGACGATTTGGGTTTAGGGTTCGCTGCCGTTGCTGCCGCTTTAGGCCTATCCCGGCTTATTGACGTCCTTAGCGATCCAATTGCAGGATACTGCAGTGACCGTTGGAATTTGCCGCTTGGCCGCCGCAAACCGTGGATGATAATTGGCGCCCTGTTGGCCGGTTTCGCCCTTTTTAAAATTGCCAACCCGCCCCTGGGCGCTGCGGGAGCCTACCTAGGCATATGGGCTGCAGCGCTTTATATTGGCTGGACGTTTGTGATGGTGCCCTACTACGCACTTGGAGCCGATTTGGCGGGCTCATACGAGGAAAATACTCGCCTTGTYTCTGCTCGGGAAGGGTTTGGCCTCATAGGTATACTCGCGGCCGTATCAATTCCGTTTTTTGTAACTGGCCCAGTTATGCCCGCCATGCCGATATATGTACTTCCTTTCGGAG
>JAESRJ010000076.1 GCA_016764715.1 Kordiimonadaceae bacterium
CGCCCTTGGCCACAACATCTCCGTCCCGGTCCATRTTACCRAAGATCGAKCCGTAGCCCTCAAAGGTRCCAGGYTTGCTACCTTCGGTTTCAGCGGCTTTTATCTCCAGCGGTAGATGCAGTATCTGCTCGCGGGTAGCGTCTGATTTCAATGTCTGGGCTATGCTCATCAAAGCTGTCCTTTGCTAAGGTCGGGAAATTATTAAAAGGTTGGCAAGGCTCGTGCGGCCTTGCGAAAGGGAAACGCACATCAAAAAACCCGCCGAAAAGCGGGTTCTGATGGTCAGGGATACTGGCTCTAATTTACAAATTTATGGGTTGATRCCGCAACGACATCAATGCCCTTAAAGACTTCAGTTCGGCAAACCGTTTGCCACTGCGCTGCTTTTCGCGGCTTTCATGGTTCCGGCCCTTGCCACTGCTGCGGCTTCTATAATCAACGCGCCGTTCAGTCGCACGGCAGGTGCCCTGAAGGGGCGCACATGAAGTAACTTATGGGAAAGCCGGACACCGTCTGGCAAATCATCATCAATCCGGCAATCAGGCGATAGCGGCTGCGTATTTCTGACGCGCAGCWCACTTGGCTGCGCTTTAAACTGGCGTAGCATTTCAGATTGGCGTTTCTTAATCAGTTCAACGCTTAGGTTTTGTATCGGGCCAACCGATACAAGGAAACAAAGCGGCAATAAAATCAAAAAATAGGGCGAAAAAAACGCGAGTGCTACGGTGAATAAACTCGGCAAAAAAGCCAGTAGATTTCCCCGCTTAGGGGCATCAAGCTTAAGCCAGGAGCCACATTCCGTACATACAAGCGTTACTGGAAAACTCGTCATATGTGTATGCCGGTGTTGAATGGTGCCTTTGCAGTTGGGGCAGGTAGGATTTGTCATCATAATACCCTTCAATTTTCCAATGCCCCATCCTACGGAAAGAGGGTTAACAAAATCGTAACTTAATGCCAAAAAACTAGAAAAAGTTTAATTAAACCAGCGGTTTAACGCACACCCTAAGGATGCTATTTCTTCATTTCCGGAGCAAAACCAAGGGCTTCGCGTTTTTCTTTATCGCTTAGAAAGCCAGCGCCGTTGATCCGTTCAAATTTGGCGACACGTTTTGCTTCCAGCGCCGGGATTTCGTCCAGGTTTGGCTTCAACACAATGCCGCCGCCAAACTTCGGGCCAAGCCAGTTTGTCAGCTCTGCCGCAATGTCTCTGGCCAGCGGAATAATCGTATCTTCCCAAAGGCTTTGCCGTGCTTCGGTATAATTGCTGTATGTCTGTGCGTCCGGGATGCCGAGCATCTGCGGCGGCACACCAAACGCGAGCGCAATTTCGCGGGCATTCATATTTTTTGCTGCCGCCCAATCCATATCTTTGGGGCTTAAGCCCATATCCTGCCACTTTAAGCCGCCTTCCAGCAGCAAGGGTCGCCCGGCATTGAGCGCGCCGGTATATTGACTTTCGATCTGGTCTTTCAAAGCGTGGAACTGTGCGTCCGTCAGCGGGTGCTCCGCATCGTCCTGGTACAGCACTCCAGAGGGCGTACCGCCGTTTTGGATAAGCGCCAAATTCCAGCGGCTGCTTTCATTATGGCCGTCCACCGCCAGTGCCGCAGCTTCCAAGGGCGCMAGRCCGTACCAATCMGAYARSGGRTTAAAAGTTTTCCAGTGGAGAACGYTTTCAACAYCRAASGWYTGCTTCTTGCCASCCACCTGCTGCACATAGCCGCCBGGYAGGCCGTCWGSSCCYTCTTTTACYTCAACAGTATCGGGGCGCAGCARCCAAAGTTCTTTGGGCGCRCCGCCTTTDGGGCCWGCDGCATAMGCRTATGCATTGCCBGCAATCATGTAATARCCAACRAGGTTATARAGRAAATTCTCRCCYTTAAGGCGTGGGTTGGGGCGYGAYARCATTGTCATCAACGGGTGTTCTTCAAGCGGTGTCATGCCCCGGTAAACCTGAAAAGGAATGCTGGCAATGGCTTTCGACACCAGATTGATCGACCGGTAGGCGATTACATTCTGCTGATAGCCYTCRCGCGCTAATTTGTCGTAGCGGCGCGGGGTAGCAATGGCCTGCCCCGGCCCAACACGGTGGAAAATCGGCTTATTCGCTGCCTTACGTTCCGCGCCAGTGACGGCAGGTGAGATTGCCTTCTTAGCACCAAATAGCTTGTCAAACATTGCCATTAAAGGCTCCTTATCTTAGGGCGGCTTGTGGCGGTTAGCATCAGGTGCGTGATCGCCCATACAAGGGCATCRACACGGTCAGGGCTGTGCCCCGCCTGAAGCTCGCCCGTGAAACTRCACATCTGGTCTTCKAGGATYGGCAGCGTKCCCACATGGTGCACRCGRCCTTGTTCGTAMAGYGCMGCAACYGGYTCRGCGCGYGCGTGTTTYCCSCGGCTGGCRAACACTTGCGTGATYGCGGCWGASGGGTCYACTTCGCGCAGYACGGCTTCTGCCATSGCACCGCCCTGGTTGCTTTCAATAACAATACGGTCAGCGCTTAAGCTGTGATAAAGCGACACGGCTTTGCGCGCCCAGCCTGCGGGGCTAAGCCCCTGCTCGCTGGCGTCTGCGATAACGTATGCTTGGCCGTTTTCAGCAAGACCCGCAGCAACTATGCCGCATTCATCTGCTTTTTCGCCGACGCTTGCGGGCGGATCAACCGCCACAACAATGCGCTGGTAATCAAGCCCTGCACTAACCCGCAGCTGATCCAGCATACGGCGTTTCCACAAGGCCCCTGGCACATCTTCCAGCAGCTCGGCCATCAGTTCCTGACGGCCCGTGCGGGTGCCTTCATATTTGGCGATAATTTCGTCAGCGAAACTAGGGGCCAGATTTTCCAAATTATCAAATGTCGTACCGCGGGTGACCGTTACACCTTTAGCGGCGATCAAGCCCTTTAGCATCGCGGTTGGTTTCGGCGTCGTTGTTATTATGCTGCGCGGCTGCACACCCAGGCGCAGACCGAACAGCAAATTATCCCACGTTCCCTCGCCGTGACGCCAGCTACACAGCTCATCGCACCATGCAGCGTGGTGCTGCGGGCCGCGAAGGCGTTCCGGGTCCTCTGCGCTATAAATCGTTGCAATGGCGCCTGAGGGCCATACAAGCTGGCGTTTTGAAGGCTCAAATTTAGGCCGGTTCCACGGCGGGCTGATCGCGAGCAGGCCGCTATCGCCTTCGACCATTACCGACCGGGCGGTTTGCAGCGTGGGCGCAACCAACGCAATACGCGTTGCTTCGCCAGTTTCGACCAGCATACGAACCCATTCTGCGCCAGCCCGTGTTTTACCAAATCCGCGCCCCGCCAACATCAGCCAGTGGGTCCAGGCCCCTTGCGGTGCTAACTGGTTTTCGCGGGCCCAAAACTGCCAATCATACGCCAGAAAAGCGGCTTCCGTGTCCGATAGGCCGCGAAGAAACTCTGTGCGTTTGGCTTCACTCAGTTGCCGCAGTGAACTTGCGCAGTAGCGCATCGCGTGCCCCTTCAAGGTCAGTTTGCTCGTCACTAGCATTTGCGCCGGTTTTTGCGCCGTCGCCGCGCCTGTCATATTTCTCAGGGTATTTTGCTTTCAGCAAAAACATCAGCATGCTGTCGGAATAGTCTTTCACGTGGCCCACCAGCGACCCGCCCCGGTAGACGGGTTTATCAACACCGTCGATCGCGCGGCGCAGTGCCTCAATTTCAAGCGGATCACCGTCTGGCGCACTTGCTGCGTGCCACTTAGCCTCAAAATCACTGTCTGCCTCCCGCCATCTGTAAACGGTACGGCGGGTTATCTCGGCGCATCTAGCTGCCTCCGATATCGATTTTCCAGCCGAAATTGCTCTCAGAAAAGTCGCCATCTTGCCCGCACGCTCCCGTTTCTGGTACCGCACTACGGACATTCATCACGCTCCTGAAAGCAATTTGGCTAATGCAGCCTCTCCTGTTGGGAGGCTGCGGGGGAATAGTATGTATTCGTGTAAATTTTCCCTGTTAGTGCTTCAAAAGCGCGCTTTCAAAGAACTTCTAATCAGGTTTAGTGAAAATAGTGACTGAGTTTCAAGATTAGTCGAGCATCATAAAAAGGGCCCCTCGGAGAACCGAAGGGCCAGCRGCCTTAGTATGGATAGTCATTGACGCCCCCTTAGGGGGAAATGAGATCAGGCAGCCTCTAGTAGCTCACTGCCCCATCCATCCTCAGATGCAAGTCCGTCATCATCCAACTCTTTGAAGTTCAGAACGATGTTTGGTTTCTCTCCGTCTCGCAGCAGCGCTCTCGAAGCCATTGTTGATAGCACGTCGTATCGAACAGAGGGAGTTAAACCTTCCTCCTCCAGATCGTGGCATGACACGATTCGGACAAGGCGATCTAGCGTTTCACTCATATTAAGTTTATTATTCTCAACTCGAGAWATATGCTCATGTGAAACGCCCATTTCTCTCGCAAAATCTTTAGCGCTAATATCCCTAACGGTCCGCAAAAATCGCACTTCGGCACCATTTAGTCTGTTAGGAATAGCGCAACGCACAAGAGCCAAGGTCCTAATGAAGCTTTCGTAGTTCAGGACTGTTTCAGAGATAGGTTCCCCAGTATCTGCATCGACTTCTAACTCAACTCCATGCTTTATCGTGACTGGGTATGGTAGCCCTGTRWMNTTCAAKNCWASWATGTTTCGGGTCTTTCAATTCGAATATTCATTCAACCCTCCTTTCTTACTTACCGGTGTTTTTTGTTTGTCTTATCAATGACAGTAACCACCGCAATACTAATCTCATTCTCATCGGCTTTTACGACAATATGAACAATCCGTCCATCAGAAGCGAGCCTGCCTTGGGCCGTCCACTTTTCATCACCATTTGCTTCACACTCTACATCGATGACCGCACCGCGCTTAAGGACCGTAACAACATCTGGCATCGAAATATTGTATTCTTTCATTCGCCCTTTGGCGTGAAACCTAAACCGCATTTTCAAGATGCGTTCTCGCATCAGCTTTCGCAATCGAGTACCTTCATTCTGAAACTGCGGTGCAGCCATATATCGCTTCCTTTCACGATCATATATGGAAATGTGTTGACAAATTGTCAACTAACGAAAAATTGATTGAACACATGTGATAATTTAAACACACATGAAAAGGCGCTAAAACTGCTGTTTCAACACCTGACAAATTCTGTAAATTCGCTCTAAAAGCCCTCGGCAAACAGCGCCTCAGAAACCCTGTGTTTAGCTCGGGGCGCAACAATTCACCGTGACTATCCATAGTGTGCCTTAAAGGGCAAACGGGTGCAAGTTATTTTTTCGATTATCGTAATTTTTCGTAACATCGATCAAACCTGCACCGACAAAGCTATACGTATCAACGGTTCTAGCTACGTTCCGCACCAAACCCTGCGCTCGGGGATAACTTCACCGGAGCTTCTGGCTTGAACACACCAAGACCGAATCCCAGTGAAAGCGTGGTCAAAGCGGCAAACCCGACGAAGATCATGTTAATCCATGCTAGATGATTTGGCACCGCTGCCGGATCGACCGCTAGATAGATGGTATGCACGATCCAGCAAAAAACAAACCCTATCGTTAGCGTGCGTTTGGTCGCTGTCTCCTTTTCTGGCGCACGTGAGAAATAGAGCAGCATCACCGCAAGCGCGGCGGTTAGCAGGCTCCAGTCAAAATTGATCAGCAGCAGAGCCCAGCTAAATATAGGCGGCGAGCTTGCCATTTTCGCCTCCCACAGGAATTGGTACGGCAGCACAAAATGATACAGCGCCACCGCAAGCACATTCAAAAGGCCGAAACGAAAGATCGTAAGGCTCATGTTTCTCTTCGGGTTTTTCACAGGCRGTCTCYTTGGNNNTGNNNNTTGCATCTTGTTTTGCTGCGTGTTTTGCGGTGCGTTTTTTATCGGGTTTTCCATTCGGCGTTCCTTCTCATCGGCCAAAGCTGCTGGCCGTTGTTGCCTGCCCTTCGCTCGGCTTCTGCTCAAAGGTGCAGGCTGCGACAGCAAGAAACAAACCAGTTGTCACCAGCAACAAGGCTTTGGTACCAATGACAAAGCTGGTACACATACCAGCCGGCAAAGGGTAGGCAACAAGCGGTTAAGGCCAGGCTGAAAWTGGTTTTACAGGGTCCSTTCAAACAGRATTTTATAGGTRGTGGCCCTACAAACCCGCCCGCAACCAACCCTAGCCAGCACGGCCAAAGGCGTAATTGGATGAAAGATAGGTTTTATGATTAAAGCATTCAGCAAACCATTTCCGCCACCCCGCCCCAGCCTAATTGCTAGCGGTGTGATCCTTATAACGGGCGTTCTCATCACAGCCGGACTGCTCTTTTTTGCTGGTTCCCTAACGGGAAAAGGCACGCAGCAGCTTATGCTACTGTTCGGGATCTCCGCCACAGGAACCGCGCTTATAGTCCGGAATGGCGCTTCGCATCTGTTCCCTACACTACTAGCCGAGCAGCGCTGGACCATTGGCCGCGAGATTGTTTTTGAGATTATCTACCTGCAGATCATCGCCGCTAGCCTTGCGCTCGTTGCAGTGTTTTTCAATTCAACTGATCTAACTGCTAGCACATACGCGCTGTTTGCCGGTGGCACCAGCCTGCTTGGCGCGTTGCCGATCATGCTCAAAGTAATGATCACGGAAAACAGCCTGCTGAAACGCAACTTACAAGATATGGCCGCTATGCTACCGCCCGCTCAAATCCCTGCCACTGGCCCAACCCCAAAACCAGCCAAGCGCATTACACTACAGGCCCTAACCAACCAACACCTCGACATGTTCGAGCATGAACTGCTGTATATTTCCGCCCATCAGAATTACTGCGAAGTGACCTTCTTGAAGGACGGTTCCCCGACCACCGAGCTGATCCGGCAAAACATCAGCGCGCTCGCGGACCAGCTAAAAGGCACCAGCCTTGTCCGCTGCCATCGCTCTGCCGTGGTGAATACTGGCCATGTGATCACAGTTTCCGGCAACGCGCAAGGCTACCAGCTGCATCTGCAACACGGCACGGCCCCGCTTTCCCGGGGCTTCGCAAAAACGGTCTTGCCTCTGCTGCTGAACCTTAGCTAACGAGTGTCTTTAAACTGAAATTGTTCGTAAAAAATTTCGTGTTCGGACTTAAGGCTACTGCGTTTCCGAGCCGACTTTCGGCATATGCGCCGGTGCGGGCGGGGTGTTGCTGTAATAGCCGAGGATCGTGTAATTACCCGTCATTAAAGCGAGCTGCTTACGGGTATTGTCATCGCTGATATCAGTATCTGTTGTGCCGTCGGCAAGGCCAACATACACGCCTTCCCCTTCAATTACCGAGCAACCCCCAACAGGCACAGAACCAAAGGTGTCCGTGCCGGCCAGCGTGCGGCGTGTGGCCAACATCGGCGTCGGCACCGGCATTTGTCCAGTAGATTTAGCATCGCGCACACATATCTGGATCATCCGAACGACACCCGCAAAAGGTTCCACCAGCGCAAATCCCTGCCCCGGCTGCAGCTGAAAAGACCCAACTAGCGGACGCTGGTAGGCATGAAAATAGAGCTTCTCATCAGCCATATTTTCAGCCGCGCTTGCCTGCGCATACGCTGTCGCAGGTAAAAACTGCGCAGCGAATGCCACCAATACCATACTTATCAATTTCATTTTTCAAGCGCCCTTTAATGCCCAGGGCAAAAATGTTTTCAGCCTGCGCTGAAATATGCCCGTTCCTCAATATGAAGGAGGACAGCACTTCAGATCAACTGAAATTACAAAAACGGCTTGAGCGCTTCGCTTGGGCTTACCCCCACAGAGATATCACACGTAAAATACTATTGCGCTGCCACGGGAATATCATTTTTCCGTCGACTTGGGTGACTAGTCGGCATCTGAACAGCCTCGGTTTCTGGCTCCTCGGCTGTTTCCGAAACGTTGGGCGTCCGCAAATCCTTCAGCGATGTCCAGACAAATTGATCAA
>JAESRJ010000264.1 GCA_016764715.1 Kordiimonadaceae bacterium
CCGCCACCTTGGTTGCCGCCCTGATTGCCGCCGAAGCCGCCTGATGACTGGCCGCCACCGCTATCGCCGCCGTAGTTTGACTGGCTGCTATCACCGAAGCCGCCGCCTTGGCCTTGGCCTTGGCCATCACCGCGGCCGTCAAGCATAGTCAGTTCGCCGCGGTACCGCTGCAATACGATCTCGGTGGTGTATTTTTCCAACCCAGATTGGTCTGTCCACTTGCGGGTCTGAAGCTGGCCTTCAAGATATACTTTGGAGCCTTTCTTCAGATAATTCATCGCAACTTTGCCTAAGTTATCATTGAAGATAACGACACGGTGCCATTCGGTTTTCTCGCGGCGATCGCCAGTTGATTTGTCGCGCCAGCTCTCAGATGTAGCGATAGACAGGTTCACTACAGAAGCCCCGTCATTCATGCTACGCGATTCTGGATCACGGCCGAGATTGCCTACTAAAATTACTTTATTGATACTACCGGCCATGAAAGCCCCCTTATTGATACCATTAGTGTCACGGCCAAGCCAAACTTAGCCCGCATGCCGCGACCATAGAACAAGACATTGCCCGCTGCAAAAGGAACCTGAAATTAACATGATGTTCCGCTTATGTTCTGTACAGCGTTGGTTTCACCTCAGCAACACTTCTCTTTACCCTCGCGCCCTGTTTATCTATACGATTCTATGCCTAAATGCCCATACCGTATGGGTAAGGAGAAATGGGATGCTTGCGAAAACAGCTGCCGTCGCCATAATTGCGGCACTTTCAATTGGATATGCTGGGTCAGCAGTTGCACAAACACAGCCAGCGCAAAAATCAGTTTGCCAGACAGACTCGGGATTTCGTGCGTTTGATTTTTGGCTCGGCACATGGGACGTCACCGTGCGAAAAGGTGGTAAGTTTGCAGGAACCAATAGCATTACGTCAATTGAAGGCGGCTGTGCCCTCGTAGAACAGTGGAAAGGGGCCAGTGGCAGCACTGGCATGAGTACCAACCACTATAACCCGGTCACCAAGCAATGGCGGCAGCTTTGGCTTTCAGCGGGRGCTTACGAAATTGACATTCAAGGCGGATTGAAGRATGGCTCCATGGTACTTGAAGGCACCATATCCTACTACACCACCGGAAAGACCTTTGATTTCAAAGGAACATGGACACCCGAAGAAAGCGGAACCGTACGCCAACATTTCAAACAATATGATCCAGGTAAAAAGAAGTGGGCAACATGGTTCGATGGGACCTACACACCATCGGTAAAGAAACCTGCTTCGGAATAAGGGCTTTGCCGCCAGTAATCGGTGCTATGGCCCTTATGCGCTGGGGCCAGAACTGCCTGTTAGATACTGCTTTGTTCCTGTAATAGGCTGCAGCATCGGCCAGCGGGACCTGGTATGTAGCTCGTAGGTTACGTCTATGCCGCTTGGGTCATCCAGCGTTGATGTGCTGATGCTGATGCGTTCTCGCTCATCAAGCGCCTGCCACACAAGTGGCGTACCACACTTCCCGCAGAACATACGTTCGGCCAATTTACTGATCTGGACTCGCTTAGGCTGGTCTTTGGTCCATTTAACTTGTTTAGACAATATATCAGTGAATGTCATAAACGGAGCGCCTGAATTTTTCTGGCAATCTCTACAGTGACAGTTGCCTGTGTGGTGATCGGTRAGGTCCAACGTGAACCGTACTGCGCCGCAAAGGCAGCCGCCTTCTCTTAAATCTTTGCTCAAATCATCTCTCCTGCCAATTTTTGTCAGTAGGTTGCTCTATGTTCTTTTTTTGTTCCGTACGAATGGCTTATGTTATGGCGCTTGACAGAGTGGGACACAAGGGCCATCTCATGGTCTGAATTTTGCGAGTATGCGAGGGCTGAATGTTAACGAAAATTTCTGTACGYGGYGCWMGAGAGCATAACCTMAARTCAGTTGATGTRGATATCCCRCGCGACAAGCTGGTGGTTATCACRGGKCTTTCMGGSTCMGGCAAGTCRTCGCTYGCCTTTGATACCATCTAYGCAGAGGGCCAGCGCCGCTATGTRGAAAGCCTAAGYGCYTAYGCGCGMCAGTTYCTGGAATTGATGCAGAAGCCCGATGTGGACCATATCGAGGGCCTGTCACCCGCTATTTCCATCGAACAGAAAACCACCAGTAAGAACCCGCGCTCTACTGTTGGTACAGTGACGGAAATATATGATTACATGCGGCTTTTATGGGCGCGCGTTGGTGTTCCTTATTCTCCGGCAACAGGGCTGCCGATCGAAAGCCAAACCGTAACGCAAATGGTTGATCAGATCATGGCGCTCGGCGACGGCACACGGCTTTACCTGTTGGCGCCAATCGCTCGTGGTCGCAAAGGAGAATACCGCAAGGAGTTCGCTGATCTGCAAAAACGCGGTTTCCAGCGTGTGAAGGTAGACGGTGAATTTTACCTGATTGAAGACGCCCCTACTCTCGACAAGAAGTTTAAGCATAACATTGATGTAGTAGTAGACCGCCTTGTTATAAAAGAAGATTTACAGCAACGCATTGCTGAAAGTGTAGAAACAGCGCTTGAATTGTCGGATGGCTTGATAGTTGCAGAAATTGCTGAAAAGGCCGCTGACGGCGAAGAGCCTGTGCGGCATTTGATGTCAGCAAAATTCGCCTGTCCGGTTTCCGGTTTTACAATTGAAGAGATTGAACCTCGGCTGTTTTCTTTTAATAACCCTTTTGGGGCGTGCCCCAGCTGTGATGGTCTTGGCAAAAAGCTGCACTTTGAGCCCGGCCTTGTTGTCCCTGACGTTGGCAAAAGCGTTAAAGACGGTGCACTCGCTGCGTGGTCAAACAAATCAAACAACCCGTCCCCTTTCTATTTTCAGGCTCTGGGGGCTGTCGCAAGCCATTATGGTGTTTCAATGGAAACGCCGTGGAAGGATATCCCCAAAAAAGCGCAAGACGCCTTCCTTTACGGAACTGGCAAAACCGACGTAACCATTGTGTACGCTGACGGAAAACGCCGTTTTGAAGTTAAAAAACCATTCGAAGGCGTTATCCGCAACATTGAACGCCGCTGGCGCGAGACAGACAGCAACTGGATGCGGGACGAGCTTTCCAAATATCAGGCCTCCAGCGCTTGTACTGATTGTAATGCCGCGAGGCTAAAACCACAGGCACTTGCCGTTAAAATCGCAGGCAACCATATCAGCGACGTGACGGCSCTTTCCATTACYGCTGCGCACGAYTGGTTYACWGCCCTGCCGGAAMAACTGAATGAWAAACAACGTACTATTGCCGACAAGGTCCTTAAAGAAATACAGGACAGGCTAGGTTTTCTCGTAAGCGTTGGCCTTAACTATCTGTCGTTGAGCCGTGCTTCTGGCACGCTTTCSGGCGGYGAAAGCCAGCGTATCCGCCTCGCCTCTCAAATTGGCTCTGGCCTTACWGGCGTGCTKTACGTRCTYGAYGARCCWTCSATCGGCYTRCACCAGCGCGAYAATGACCGACTGTTAGTAACGCTTAAGAACCTGCGCGACATTGGTAACACTGTGATTGTCGTGGAGCATGACGCAGATGCTATCCTGACGGCTGACTATGTAATCGACATGGGSCCCGGCGCGGGTGAACATGGGGGCGAAATTGTCGTTGAAGGCACTGCAGCCGAAGTAATGGCCTGTAAAAAAAGCTTAACTGCGGACTATTTAACCGGCAGGCGCTCGGTCCCTATCCCTGCGGTACGGCGCAAAGGCCATAAAGGCAAAGCGCTGACCGTTTCAGGTGCAACAGCAAATAACCTCAAGAATGTCGAGGCATCAATCCCGCTTGGTACCCTAACTTGCATCACAGGCGTATCGGGGTCAGGCAAGTCCACCTTCACCATAGAAACCCTGTATCGAGCCGTTACAGCCCATCTGAACGGTAGCCGTGCTGTGCCCGGAGCACACAAAAGCATAACCGGTCTTGAGCACCTCGATAAAGTTGTTGAGATCGACCAAAGCCCTATTGGCCGCACACCGCGCTCTAACCCCGCGACRTATACAGGYGCCTTYGGYCCWATCCGCGAATGGTTTGCWGGCCTGCCRGAAGCRCAGATACGCGGKTATAAAGCTGGYMGSTTYTCSTTCAACGTWAARGGWGGYCGYTGCGAAGCCTGTAAAGGCGACGGCATGATCAAAATTGAAATGCACTTCTTGCCGGATGTGTATGTGCAGTGCGATCAGTGTAGGGGCAAACGCTACAATCGTGAAACCTTGGAAATTCGCTTTAAAGACAAGTCTATATCAGACATTCTTGATATGACGGTGGAGGAAGGCGTTGGCTTCTTCAAGGCRGTGCCTAGCATCCGAACCAAGATGGAAATGCTTGATAAAGTGGGTTTGGGATATATCCGCATTGGCCAACAGGCCACCACTCTATCGGGCGGTGAGGCTCAACGCGTTAAGCTAGCGAAGGAATTGTCCAAGCGGGCAACGGGTAAAACACTATATATATTGGATGAGCCAACAACTGGCCTGCATTTCGAGGATGTGCGCAAGCTGATGGAAATCCTGCAGTCGATTGTTGATACMGGCAACACGGTTGTTGTGATTGAGCATAATCTTGAAGTGATCAAAACTGCGGATTGGGTAATTGACCTTGGCCCTGAAGGCGGCGACGGCGGCGGTGAGATCGTTGCAATTGGTACGCCTGAGGAAGTTGCCGGAAATAGTAGAAGCTACACCGGTCAATATTTGGCTTCCGCACTCAAAAAGAAGGTAGCCGCCGAATAGGCGGCATAGTTAATACAGTAACATTTCATTTACCACACCAAGACGTTGATAATGTTCGATTTATTTTTTCACGCCCTGCCCGCGGCTTAGAAACGTTAAAATCCTTAGTTAACAAACTATTATGATATTAACTGAGTTGTCTGTTATCCCAAAAGGATATGAAACCTAGGCGCGGCAAGGATTATAGACATATGGTGCGTTTCTCACCCCAATTTGGTGTACAGCTTTGAGGCTGGGTGCCAGGTTCCTAAAAACTGCTGCCAGGACCTGCTAAAAACTCGATTTCCTCAGCCGTACTGACACGACCTACTATAGAGTTCCTGTGCGGGTAGCGCCCAAACCTATCGATGATCTCTTTATGCTTTTTCTCGAAGCGAAATGCCTCTTCCAAGCCATTCTGATCAAAAAGCTTCATCGCCTGTAAATGTATTGTTCTGCYTTCGCTGTGCATAAAAGGCATATAGAGGAAATAGCGCTCGTCATCCGCCAGGGCCTTATCAGCACCCTGTCTCACGGCTTCCTGCGCCAGTGATAAAGCCAGGGGATCTGCAGCGAAGGCCTTTGCCGTATCTCGGAACATATTTCTTGAAAGCTGATCCAAAACAATGATTTCTGCCAAGCGCCCGCGCGGGCTTGCCCGCCATTCGGCGCGTTCACCAGCGACAACTTGCTCATACACTGCCTTAAACCTGCGCGTTATCAGGGCGTCAAACGAAGCAGACTTCCGCCACCACCTCGATTGAGGGCCTTCCGTGTACCAGAAATAGAGTATATCCTCTGCGCGCATCGTCATTTCTCCTCAATGGTTTTAGAACWCAGASCTTCGYCGCAAAGTGACCTAATGAATGTCTCAGCGAAATCGACGCAAAGCTCCATCTGGTCTAGATCAGATTTACTTTGGTTTTTGCCCAGACTAGATACCGAATTTCCGCGAGAAGTAAGCGTGAATGCGGGGATCTTATCGCGCAAAAAACAAGCAGCTTCTATCCGAGCTGACCTGCCAGAACACCGGATGACGCTGCTAAAACGGTTTTCCTTCATCGCGATGGCTTCAGCGGTCTCTATTAGCGCGGCTGTGTGCTCAAGCGGTACAAAATTCCCGCAGGCGCCGTAAAAACTAAGCTTTCCAGTCCCTATACCGTCAAAACTTACCACYGTRGTATCCCGCGTTTTCAGCTCTWGCCTATGAAGTCGCCAATAATGTTCTGCGCCCAGAGTTTGGCCCGTCGTTAATAAAAGTCTGACCTCCGTATCCGCTGGCATTGACCTCCATAAGGTACTTGCAGTGGCCGTCGCTGCAGCTATGCCTGCCTCGTTAGTCTCTTCACTTCTAACAAAACCAGCGCGCATATAGGATACCTGTTGAAGTACRGGTAGAGCTAWAATCAATAACCCATTAGAAATAATAACAAAAACTGAAGCCTCGTAGCCCATAATTACGAATGCAGGAATTACAAACCCAAGCGTATAAAGAGCTACAGCAATGTATTGAGCGGCCCGCTGGAACTGACGCGCTGTTAAATACTCTGAAACAGAAAACGCTGGCGTATCCACATGGGCAAGAATGAGGAGCAATCGCTTACCTAAGCCCTTGCCAGCGACGATATTGGCTGTCACCTTCTTTCGCGTCCACCATACCAGTGGGCTGACCCTGCCGTCCACGAATAGGAAATAGCAAGAGAACACCACCAAACCACTGAAGAAGGCGAAATAAGGTGCCCAGTTTGCTGCGGCGATAGTCACCGACTGCGCAATCGCCATCATNCACAGAAAAGGGATGTGTGTTTGCGGCACATGCAGTCCCTCTTCCGAGACCTCGACGCCGGGTTCGCCGACAAGCTGCGTAACAAGGCTTTCCCTGGCCATCATTTCATCTTCAGTGCAGGGTCCGCGACGTGGCCACTCTRMGAGTATCTGATATATGTCGGTTGCCTTCAGCGGCATTTTTGCCCTTTCCTCGTCTCATATCCCTTTGAAAGCCGCAGCTTACCTTTTTTGCTACCAAATAATAGCCTTCTCAGCTACATACAGCGCAGAAATTATCCTATCATAAGTGAGGCGTAACGAGATGGACCCTATTCATGTTATCGGCGGCGGTTTAGCCGGGTCTGAAGCTGCATGGCAAATCGCCAATCGCGGCGTACCAGTGATACTGCACGAAATGCGCCCCGTCCGGAAAACGGATGCTCACTCAACGGACGGCCTTGCCGAGATGGTTTGTTCCAACTCATTCCGCTCAGACGACTATGAAAATAACGCTGTTGGCCTGCTGCACGAGGAAATGCGGCGTATGAATTCGCTTATTATGGCAGCTGCGGAGCTTAGCAAGGTGCCTGCAGGCTCTGCGCTAGCGGTTGACCGCGATATTTTCTCGGCCAATGTCACTAAGGCACTGGAAGACCACGCAAACGTTACCATTATACGCGATGAGGTCGCAGGCCTGCCGCCTAAAGAGTGGGACAACGTGATAGTAGCAACGGGGCCGCTTACCTCCCCTGCTCTCTCWGAGGCTATTCTTGAGCTCACCGGTGAAGACGGYCTCGCCTTCTTCGATGCCATTGCACCAATCATCCATAAGGACAGTATAGATTTTGATAAAGCCTGGTACCAGAGCCGCTATGATAAAGGGGAAGGCGCTGATTATATAAACCTTGGTATGGATAAAGAGCAGTATGACACCTTCATTCAGGATCTGAATGACGGCGAAAAAACTGATTTCAAGGAATGGGAAGCCACTACACCCTATTTCGAAGGCTGCATGCCGATCGAAGTCATGGCAGAGCGCGGCCCCGAGACGTTGCGCTTTGGCCCAATGAAGCCCGTTGGCCTACAAAGCCCGCATACGGAAGGCCGCCACCATGCAGTGGTGCAGCTACGCCAGGACAATAAGCTAGGCACGCTCTATAATATGGTTGGCTTCCAAACCAAGATGAAACATGGGGAACAAGTCCGTGTATTCAAAAAAATACCYGGTCTTGAGAA
The DNA here is from genome assembly GCA_016764715.1 of Kordiimonadaceae bacterium. GTDB lineage: Bacteria > Pseudomonadota > Alphaproteobacteria > Sphingomonadales > Kordiimonadaceae > Kordiimonas. Next base: position 7,722 of record JAESRJ010000264.1, read on the forward strand.
WGCTCARTTCGCYCGCCTTGGCGGCTTACACCGCAATACATTCCTCAACAGTCCGATAGTTCTTGATGATAAACTTCGTTTGAAAGCGGATCCGCGTCTACGGTTTGCTGGCCAGATTACTGGTGTTGAAGGCTATGTTGAAAGCGCCGCCATGGGCCTGATCACGGGTTTGATGGCCGCCAATGAGCGCCTCGGTAAAGAAACGGAAACGCCACCAGCTACAACAGCCTT